>PNJM01000330.1 GCA_013821865.1 Rhodocyclaceae bacterium | reverse complement strand
GCGCGGCTGGTTGGAGCGCCCTGCCACGCCGTGCCGCAGGGCGGCGTCGTGGAAGGCGGTTTCGTCCTGCTCGAGGCGCTGGCCGATCCCGCGCAATCCCTCGACATCCACGCCTGGCGCAGCGCAATCGGAGAACTGGAAGAATGCTGGTTCCGGCCGCTGCTGGCGGCGCTAAAATCGGGGCAGTTGAAACATCTGCGCCTGACCGGCCTCGGCGACGAAGGCATCGCCGATGTAACCGTGGAAGCGGGCGGTCTCTGGAAGTTCTGGCGGCGCCCGAAACCTCTTGAATCATTCTTCAGATGACCCGAATCGTTACGCGCTCCGCATCTCCGGTGGCCCGTGAGCGACTCGCCTACGAAGGCGTGCATCCCCTGCTTGCGCGCCTTTACGCCGCGCGCGGCATCGCCCGGGCCGCCGAGCTGGACTATGGACTCGCCGCCCTGCTCGACCCGGCCACGCTGAAGGGCACGGCGGAAGCGGCCGTGCTGCTGGCCGATGCCATCGCTTCGGGCAAGCAGCTCATGATCGTCGCCGACTACGACTGCGACGGCGCCACCGCCTGCGCCGTGGGTGTGCGGGCGCTCTCCGCCTTCGGTGCGAAGGTGTCCTTTCTCGTGCCCAACCGTTTCGAGTTCGGCTACGGCCTGACGCCCGAAGTCGTGCGCCAGGCGGCGCAGCGGAAGCCGGACATGATCATCACCGTCGACAACGGCATCGCCAGCGTCGAAGGCGTGGCCGAGGCGAGGCGGCTGGGCATCGCCACGCTGATCACCGACCACCACCTGCCCGGCGCGGTGCTGCCCGAGGCCGACTGCATCGTCAATCCCAACCAGCCGGGCTGCCGCTTCCCGAGCAAGGCCATCGCCGGTGTCGGCGTGATGTTCTACGTCATGCTGTCACTGCGGGCTGAATTGAGAAGGCGCGGAGCATTCGAGGGGAAGGACGAACCCAACCTCGCCGCCCTGCTCGACCTCGTCGCGCTGGGCACCGTGGCCGATGTGGTGAAGCTCGACCGCAACAACCGCATTCTCGTCGCACAGGGCTTGCAGCGCATTCGCCAGGGGAAGATGCAGCCGGGCCTGCGCGCCCTGTTCCGCATCGCCGGGCGCGAGGCGGAAAAAGCCTCCACCTTCGACCTCGGCTTCGCGCTGGGGCCGCGGCTGAATGCCGCCGGCAGGCTGGCCGACATGTCGCTCGGCATCGAATGCCTGATCACCGACGACCTCAATCGCGCGCTGAATATCGCGCAGCAGCTTGACCAGCTCAACCGCGAGCGGCGCGTCATCGAGGCGGACATGCAGGAGCAGGCCACGGTGCTGCTCGAAGGCATCGAGGCGGCCGAGCGTGCCAGTCTCTCGCTGTTCGATCCGGCCTGGCACCAGGGCGTCATCGGCATCCTCGCCTCGCGCGTGAAGGACAGGCTGCACCGGCCGGTGATTGCCTTCGCCAAGGGAAATGAAGGCGAGATCAAGGGCTCGGGCCGCTCGATCCCAGGCCTGCATCTGCGCGACGCGCTCGACCTCGTCTCCAAGCAGGCGCCGGATCTCCTGCTGCGCTTCGGCGGCCACGCCATGGCGGCCGGCCTGACCCTGCGTGAAAACGATTTCGCGCGCTTCGAGGCGCTGTTCGAGGAGATTGTGCGGCAGCTCATCGACCCGGCCGACCTCACCCGCAGCATCGAGACCGACGGCCCGCTGGAGGCCGGCTGGATGTCGCTCGAATCGGCCCGCCTGATCGAGCGCGAGATCTGGGGCCAGGGCTTCCCGGCGCCGGTGTTCAGCGACGAGTTCGCCGTGGAGAGCCAGCGCGTGCTGAAGGACCGCCACCTCAAGCTCACCCTGCGCAAGGGCGCCGCGCGCTTCGACGCCATCCAGTTCAATTTCGCCGGCGGTGCCCCCGCCAGCGTGCGCGCCGCCTACCGCCTGGCCGTGAACGAGTTCAACGGTCTCGCCGGCGTGCAACTGGTGCTGGAGCACTTCGAGCCGGCCTGAACGGCGGCAGCAGCACCGTCGCCAGGGCGCCGAGAATCAGCCCCGCCCCGGCAAACTCGTTCCAGCCCGGCTGCTCCCCCAGCAGAACCATCCCGCCCACCACGCCGATCACCGGCGTCACCAGCGAGCCGAGCGAGGACACTGCGACCGGGACCATAAGCACGATGCGGTTCCAGGCCCAGTAGCAGAACATGAAAGCGACGAGGATGTTGTAGACCATGCCGAA
>PNJM01000329.1 GCA_013821865.1 Rhodocyclaceae bacterium | reverse complement strand
CCCGAGCCCAGCCAGAAAACGATGCCCTCTTAGAAGCGCCAGCCGAGGCCGATGCCGACGGCGAGCGGGTCGAGCTTCACGGCGCTGACCTTGGTGCCGCCGGCGAGCACGTCGCTGCGGATGTAGATTTTCTTCACGTCGAGGTTGAGGAACAGGTTCTGCCCCAGCTTGACGTCCAGACCGGCCTGCAGCGCCGGACCCCAGCTA
Organism: Rhodocyclaceae bacterium; assembly: GCA_013821865.1. GTDB lineage: Bacteria > Pseudomonadota > Gammaproteobacteria > Burkholderiales > Rhodocyclaceae > Desulfobacillus. Next base: position 2,013 of record PNJM01000329.1, on the reverse strand, counting down.
TCGTTTTCCAGGTACAGCCCGCCCAGGTTCACGCTGGAAATGCGCGTGTAGTTGATGCCGGCGCCGACGTAGGGGCGGAACTGGCCGTCGGGCAGGAAGTGGTACTGGACGGTCAGAGTCGGGGGCAGGTGCTTGAAGGTGCCGACTTTGGCCCCGTCGAGCAGCACGTCCTGTTTCTGCGGCACGGTGAGGATCAGTTCCGCCGCGATGTTCTTGGTGAGGAAGTAGCTGATATCGACCTCAGGAATCGTTTTGTCGGAAACGCTGATGCGGTCGGATGCCCCGACGCCGCCGACCGGTTCGGACTTGTTGGCCATGTCGAGGTTGACGGCGCGCGCGCGCACCATCCATTGGCCCTCGTCGGCGGCCTGGCCGGCGGTGGAGAAAGCGGCCATCAGGGCGCCGACGAGGAGGGACAGGGTTGCGGACTTGTTCATGCTGCTCCTTTCAAGAAAACAAGGGATGGAGAGAAATGCGGAGACGATCCTGCGCTGTTCTCCGCGTCCTTCTTGCCTTTGCGTTTAACCGGCTTTACTGCACCTTCACCGTGACAACATTGCGGCTTTCCAGATCGGTCAGGTGCACCGCGCAGGCCAGGCACGGATCGAACGAATGCACCGTGCGCAGCACCTCGAGCGGCTTCTCCGGATCGGCGATCGGCGTGCCTTCGAGGCAGGCCTCGTAGGGGCCGGGGACGTCCTTCTCGTTCCTCGGCGCGGCATTCCAGGTGGTCGGCACGACGCACTGGTAGTTGGCGATCTTGCCGTCGCGGATGACCGTCCAGTGCGAAAGCAGACCGCGCGGCGCCTGATGGTAGCCGAAGCCCATGATCTCGCCCCTGGGGAATGTCGGCTTGTTGAAGGTCTTGACGTCGCCCTTGGCGATGTTCTCCATGAGGAGCTTCCACTGCTTCTGCAGTTCCTCGACCATGGCCGCGCACACCACCGCCCGGGCGGCATGGCGGCCGATGGTCGAATGCAGCGCGTCGACGCCGATCCTGATCTTGCCCACCGCCTCGACGGTGTTCACCAGCCGGGTGAGGTGACGCACGCCCGGCTCGTACTTGGCCGCCGCCCATGCCAGCACCCAGGACAGGGGGCCGACCTGGGCCGGATCGCCGTAGAAGCTCGGCGCCTTGACCCAGGAATATTTCCCGTCGTCCTGGAAGTCGGTGTACTGCGGGTTGGTCTCGCCCTTGTAGGGATGCAGCGTGGCGCTGCCCTTGTACCAGGCGTGCTTGGAGCTTTCGCCGACGCCGTCGCGGAAGTAGGCGTCGTTGAAGGTCTTGATCTCCTTGAACGTGCCGAGGTCGCCGCCCTTGATGTAGCCGCCGGGCATGGCGAATTTGGTGCCCTTGGTGTCGAGCGGCAGGTCGGGCGGCGAGAGGTAGTTGGTGACGCCGCGGCCGATCTTGGTCCAGTCGGCGTACATGGCGCCGATCGCCGCCACGTCGATGAGATAGACGTTATTGACGAAGTCCTGCAACTCGTCGATGTAGCCCTTGATGGCCAGCAGGCGCTCGACGCCGAGCACCGACTGCGCGTCGGTGGCGATGGCGTTGGAGACGCCGCCGACGGCCACGTTCTGGATGTGCGGGGTCTTGGAACCCAGAATCGAAACGATCTTGTTGGCCTTGCGCTGCACTTCCAGCGCCTGCAGGTAGTGCGCCACGGCGAGCAGGTTCACTTCCGGCGTCAGCTTCATGGCCGGGTGGCCCCAGTAGCCGTTGGTGAAGATGCCGAGCTGGCCGGTGCCGACGTAATTGGCCAGACGGCTGTGCACCGCCTTCATCTCGTGCTTGCCGTTGAGATGCCAGGACGACAGGCTTTCCGCCAGCGACGCCGTCTTGTCCGGATCGGCCTTGAGCGCCGAAACCACGTCCACCCAGTCGAGCGCCGAGAGATGGTAGAAATGCACGATGTGGTCGTGGATGGCGTGCGCCGCGATGATCATGTTGCGGATGTACTGCGCGTTGAGCGGCACTTCCATCTGCAGCGCGTTCTCCACCGCCCG
>PNJM01000328.1 GCA_013821865.1 Rhodocyclaceae bacterium | reverse complement strand
CGCCCGATCACCAGCTCGCGCTTGTCTTCCTGAGCGGGTCTCCCGATAAGGGGGCTTTGTTCGAGCACGGCGATTGCCTGAATGATTTCCTGGATACGCGATGGAGCATCCTCAACGTCGTATTGGGCAAGGTGATCGAGGATGCGGTCGAAGTCATCCCCCACTTCAGGGGCCAATTCGATTCGCGACATCAGCGAGCCAGCTTCCTGGCAGTTGGGCGGGTCGCCGCCTTGCCCGCAAGGCGGTCTTCGAGATAGCTGCGCATCTCATGCCAGGGAATCGTCTTTCCGGATGCAATGATTTTTGCGTAGCGCGCCTCGGCGACTTCATTGAAGTCCCCGCGCCGTTCCTCCTGGTCCGCCTTCTCCGCGATGGCTTCCAGAATGAAACTGTGTGAAGTCGTGCCCGCGCGCTCGGCGGCGGCGGCAACGCGAGCTTTCAACTCTTCCGGCAGACGGATCGTGGTGGTGGACATGGATGGCTCCTGTGGCGGTGTTGAGGGCTTACTGTAGCACACTGGTGCTACAGTTGGGCGGCGCGCGTTTGCCCGCCGATAGCCTCCAGGCCGGCCACCGGTGGCGGGCGCGGCGCCCTCAATCGCCGGCGCTCGCCCATCGCCGTGCGCGTGGCCAAGATTAACTGGTGCAGTCGACATCAACTCCGCCCACGGCCTCAAACGCGGCATCTCCGACAGGGTTTCTGCCGCGTGCCTCCCGGCCCGCCCCGAGCAGGCACTTGATCCCGGCAAGCGGCATGTTCAGCGCCCTGTTCACACGGCGAGCGAGGGCACGATGATCCAGTAGGCGTTGAGCATGTAAAGGCCCGAGGCGATCAGGATCACGCCGCCTGCGATCTCGAATGCCTTCTGATGGGTGCTCAGCGTCTTGAGGCTCTCCAGCCAGCCCACCGCATACGCACCGAGGATGATGGGCACCGCGCGCCCCAGCCCGAAGGCGAGCAATAGCAGCGCGCCGAACCCGGCCGAGCCGATCGCACCCGCAATCCCCAGCAGGATCAGCAGCGCCGGGGTGCAGAAGGGGCAGAGTGCCACGGAGAACGGTGCGCCGAGGGCGAACGCGCCCCAGGCGGTCGCCGCGCGCCGCGCGCGGAAGTTGATCGTCGGGAGCGGCAGTTTCAGCCAGCCGGGCCAGAGGAGCCCGAGCAGGATGAGCAGCGGTCCCAGCACGAGGCCCCATTCCCGCCCCATGAGGCGCTGCAGGCCGTCGCCGCCGAGGCCGGCGGCGAGGCCGAGGCCCAGATGGGTGGCGAGCAGCCCCAGGATGAACATGCCGCCGTAGGCCACCGCCTGGCCGGGCGCCCGCGCCTTGGTGACGTAGGCGAGGGACACGGGAATGGCGGCGAGGGCAACGGGGTTGAAGCTGAACAGGAAGCCGATCAGAAACCCCGCCGCGAGGGAGGCGAGATTCGCTTGCTCCAGCGTCTGCCGCAGGATTTCGATGTCCATCAGGGCTTCCTCGCGAGTCGCCGGACGAGTTCCCGGCGCAGGCGCTCCGCCCCGGGCAGCGTTGGGAAAACCAGCTCGCCGTCGATGGCGATGGCCGGCGGACTCAGCACGCCCAGGTCGACCGCGTAGTCCAGCTCGTCGAGGATATTCACCTCGCGCCAGCGCACCGCCTCCAGGCCGGTGGCGACCGCCTTCAGCGCCTCGCGCGCCTCGGTGCATTTGCCGCAACCCGGCGTCGAAAAGATCTCCACGAGGATCATGGCGCCTTCGCCTCCTTGGACGCCTGGCGGCGCGGCGCGCTGGCATCGAGGGCGGCGAGGATGGGACACGCCTCCAGGGGCAACTGCCCGCCGTCGCAGCGGGCGATCAGCTCGCTCAAGGCCTGCGACATCGCCCGCAGCGTCCTGATCTTGTTTTCGATGAGCAGCTTCTTTTGCACGGCGACGCTCTTCACATCGGTGCAGCAGGCATCCTCGGCGGCGCGCAGCGTGAGCAGCTCGCGCACCTCGGCCAGCGAGAAGCCGCAGTCCTGGGCGTGCTTGATGAACTTGAGTCTCCGCACCGTGTCGTCGCCATAGAGGCGATAGCCCGCCGCGCTCTTGCGGGTCGGTGCGAGCAGGCCCTCCTTCTCGTAGAAGCGCACAGTGTCGGCGCTGACCGCCGCGGACTTGGCCACTTTGCCGACGGTCAGCAGGTCCGCCTGCACCTCCGATTCGGGTAGCAATTCCCGTCTCATGGTTTTTCCGCCTTTGCGTCTATCCAACTAAC
>PNJM01000327.1 GCA_013821865.1 Rhodocyclaceae bacterium | reverse complement strand
GGCGCGCCCGCAATTTGCTGCTGGCGAGGTCATAGAGGCCAATCGCGACCTTGGGTGTGGCTTCGCCCTTGTACGTGCGCTCGACGACCGCCAGTTGCCCGTCTGCCAGGTCGATGCCGTGCGGCGTTACCCCGGGGCCGAGCAGCACCGGTAGCACGCCATTGGTGCGGCCGATGTCTGCCAGCGGGAGGGCATAGAGTCCGCCACCCGGCGGATCGCCGCGCTCAGCCGCCAGACGGTCATAGGCGGAGACCAGCACCCGTTTGCGGGCGGGATCGAACGCCAGATCCTCAGCCCCGACAATGGGTTGGCCGTTTGCCGCATCAAGGAGCGGCAGCCGCTGGCAGGCACTTGGCGGGATCAGCGGCTGGCCAAGCGCCGGCGTGCGCCACAACCAGACCGTGCCGCCCGCCAGGAGCAGCAGCGCGGCGAGCGTCGCCAGGTGCCAGGGCTTTGGTTTACGCGCAGCCATCAGGCCCCGGGTAGCCAAGGCTTGCGAAGGTCGGGACCAGCCGGTCGTAGATGTCCCGCACGACCCTTGCGTCTTTCTGGAAGCGATTGATCTCGAAGCTCTTCTGGGCATCCAGATAGGCCTGAAAGCGCGGCGCATGCTGGGAAAACGGCCCGATGCCCTCATTATCCAGCCCCAGTTGCGCCCAAACTCTGGACACTTCTCCCATCGGATCAGCGCTGAAGTCATCATAGCGGATGGTCTGAAACCGGCTGGGAGGGAGTGCGGCGCCATCCTCCAGCACCGCCGCCATCATCCGGGCATAGGTGCTGAAGATCACCTCCTCGACCGGCGCGTCCGCATAGTCCTGCAACGCAAACTGCTTGAGCAGCTTGGCGTAGAAGTTGCGCATCGAGACGATGACATCGACCGGGTTGCGGTGGATGTGAATGAACACGGCCTGCGGATACAGCCGCGCAAGCTGGGCAACTCGCGCCGTGTAGGTCGGGTTCTTGATGAGCAGGCGGCGGCCGCCGTGATGCAGGTGCAGCTTGGTCAACAGGTGAACGAAACGGCGCTCCCAGCGCGCGACATCAAGAGGCGGCACATTGTCCAGGAACACGCCTTCCGCCACGAACTCCCTCAGCCGGCTGGGAAAATACAGGCCATGATAGAGCGACTGGGGGGTCATGTTCGCCATGCCCACCTCATCCTCCTGCGGGCTGTCGAGGGTGACCGGCACCTTGTCGATGAAGCGGTCCTGCGGCAGCTTGGCAGCGATCTGTTTCTTGATCAGGCGGGCCAGCAGCAGCAGGTCCCAGGGCAGGCCGGTCGCCGCCGGCGGCACAAAGCCGAACCCGGCCTCCACCATCATCTGGTAGAGATGGGTAGTGCCGGAGCGCCAGTGACCGACGATAAACACCGGCGGCGGGATGGTGTCGGGCGCGCGCACCGCCATCCAGGCGCGCTCGGCCAGCGAGAAGGGCAGGCGTCCGAGCGCCGAGCCCCAGATGGCGCGCGTGGCCTTGCGATGCGCGGGCGCAGCCGGGCCACCAAGGCGAAAAACGGTCGAGAGGGTGGCGAGATCGGCGCCGGACAAAGGATGCATGTCATCTGTTAGCCGCCGATCTGCCTGTGCTGCAAGCCCAGTACGCATACACAGGCTTGCCAAGTCTCGTGTGTGGCCGCAGGAGAACATGGCATGTCACATCCGCCTGCCGCCAAACCCGTCACCCGCGCACCCTCTCTGCGCCGGTCCATGCTCTCGGTCGGCGGCATGACCCTGCTCAGCCGGATCGCCGGTTTTGCACGCGATATCCTGATGGCAGCGGTCTTGGGTGCCGGTCCGGTCGCCGATGCCTTCCTGGTCGCATTCCGCTTGCCGAACCACTTCCGCGCCATCTTCGCCGAGGGAGCCTTCAGCACGGCATTCGTGCCACGCTATGCTGCCCTGCGCGAGGCCGACGGCGCGGATGCTGCCAAGCTGTTCGCGGACCGGTTGTTCACCCTCCTGTTCATCACCCAGGCGCTGCTGGCGGCAGGCGTGCTGGCATTCCCCGGGCCGTTCGTGCGGCTGCTGGCACCCGGCCTGAGCGGGCAGACGCTGGATCTGGCGATCCACTTCACCCAGATCACGTTTCCCTATCTGTTGTGCATCGCACTCATGAGCCTGCTTGCCGGGGCACTGAACGCGACGGGGCGCTTCGCGGCGGCCGCCTTCGCGCCGGTGCTCATGAACCTGTGCATGATCGCAGCACTGCTGGTGGCCGGCCTGAACACGCGCTGGCTGCCGACGGCCG
>PNJM01000326.1 GCA_013821865.1 Rhodocyclaceae bacterium | reverse complement strand
GGGACGGTTCACCTCGAAGAATTCCGGCGAGAGCGTCAGCAGGTGGCTGTGCACGGCCATGCGGATATCCGCCACCACCCGCTCGCCGACCCAGCTTACGATGTAAAAGCGCACTGAACTCGCGACGGCCATAACCGCGACGATGCCAAGAAGCCCGAGAAAATAGGGTGTTATGGCATCCGGGTCGGACGCGCCGAACCCCTTGTCGACCACCTGCCGGAACGCCTGCGGCATGGCGAGCGTTGCGCCGGACGCGACCAGCAGGGCCGCCATCGCCAGCGCAATATGGCCGGGATAGCGCGTGATGAAACCCCAGATGATCCAGAGGTTGAGCAGCTTCGGCTTGGGGGTATCGGACAATGCAGCATGACCATGTTGGGGACGTAGCCCCTGCCCTAGCAGCCGCGCGCCGGGCGGGCAATGCGCACCCCTGTCGCGCATGGCACCATCATGCCAGGTGTGAGGCGCACGCCGTCACACAAGGCACTGCGCCAGCAGAGACTTCCGCCGCTCAGCGTTCCGTGAAGGCGGTCTGCAGCGCGTTGGTGACAGGCTTGAACAGGTAGGCCATCAGGGTCTTGCTCCCGGTCTTGATGTCTGCAGCGACGGTCATGCCCGGGGTGATCATGAGCCCGCGCGCCGGATCGCCGATGCTGGCGGAATCGAGCGAGACGCGCGCCGAGAAATAGGGCTGGCCGCGATCATCGACGAAGGAGGCTGCCGAGATATACTCGATCCGGCCGCGGACACCGCCATGGCGGGCGTAGTCAAAGGTCTGGACCTTGACCGTGACCGGCAGGCCGATCTTGACGTGGCCGATATCGCGAGGCGAGATGCGCACGTCGGCGATCAGGCGACCCTCCTGGGGCACCACCTCGGCGACGATATCGCCGGGGGCAATCACTGTGCCGAGCGCGCGGACTTTCAGGCCCTTGACCACGCCTTCCACCGGCGCGCGCAACGCCAGGCGGCGGACCCGGTCCTCAGCCTGGGCGATACGCTCGTTCACTTCCGCGAAATCGGCACTGGCGCCGCCCAGCTCGCGCAGGGCATCGCTGCGCAGGCGGTCACCGATCTCCCGCCGGCTGCTGCGCACTTCATCGACAGCGGCGCGGGAGGCCTGCTGCTGGCTAATGGTCTGGGCGAGCTGCCCTTGCAGGTCGGCAAGCTGGCGTTCAAGGTTCAGGTAAGCGAGCCGGGAGATCAAGCCTTTGTCGACCAGTGGCTTGCGGGCGCTCATATCCTCTTTCAGCAGGCGGACCTGCTCACGCAGGGAGACCTCGCGGTCCTGGAGTGCAGCCAGTTGGCCGTAACGTTCCTTGATCTGGGCGTCGGCGACGGAAAGCTGGGTTTCCCGGCTCTGCGACTGCCCGGAGAGTATCGCCGCCTGGTCCTGGCGGAGTTCGGCGAAGTCCGAGCGTCCGCTCGGCAACGCCTTGCCCTCGGCAAACGCTTTCAACCGTTCAACCTGAAGGCGCAGGGCCTCGCGACGGGCGCGCAGACTATCTAGCTCTGCGGTTGCCGCCGTAGGATCAAGGCGCAACAGCACCTGATTGGCCTTCACCAGCTCACCGTCGCGCACGACGATCGCGCGTACAATGCCGCCCTCCAGATGCTGGACTTGCTGGACAAAATCGGCAGGAGCGATCTCGCCCGGTGCTACAGCCAGTTCGTCGAGCTCCACGAAGGACGACCAGACGATGAACGTGGCGACCAGCGCCACCAGCAGCCAGACGATCCGGCGCGATGCGCCCGGTGTCGGCAACTCCTGCAGCACGACCGAGCGCGCCAGCAACTGGCGGCTGTGCTCGAAAGAGGCGCCGTCGCCGCGGAAACCCTCTGTCAGTGCGGACCACATCTTATGGACCGGTGAGGGCAGGCGCGTTGCACCCGGCTCCGGCGCTTGCTGCGGTGTGGGGTTGGTCGCAGCGCTCATGCCGCCACTCCTTTGGCTGGGTTTGTCTTGGCAAGGACGTGTTCAGGCGGGCCATAAGCGGCAAGCTGGCCCCGGTTCAGGACGGCGACCATATCTGCCAGCATGATGTGGCTTGGGCGGTGCGAGACCATCACCGTTGTGGTCTGGCCCTTCAGCGCGCGCAGAACTTCGACGAAGAAGTCGTCGTTTGCACGGTCGAGCAACTGGGCCGGCTCGTCCATCAGGATAATCGGCGGCTGCTTGACCAGTGCGCGGGCGATGGCCAGCGCCTGGCGGAACCCGGCGTTGAAGCGGGTCTCGGACTGGTCGCCAAG
>PNJM01000325.1 GCA_013821865.1 Rhodocyclaceae bacterium | reverse complement strand
CCGGGCAGGCCGATGATGCCGCCCACACGCAGCCGGACCGGTTCCATGCCCGCCTGAAGCACCACCTCGCCGCCGGCTTCCGCACCCAGCCAGGCGGCCGCCGCCGGATTGAGGAATATCCGGTCGGAACGCAGCGTGTCGAGCGGGTCGGCCAGGCCCCGGGCCACCAGGGCCGGCTGGATCTGCGCGGCACGGAACACGTCGATGCCCAGCAGCCGCAGTTTCTCCCGCCGTTCGGGCAGGCGTGCGTCGATTTCAATCACGGGGCTCGCCGCCGCAACCTCGCTTCGCAAGGCGAGCATGCCGTAGAGCGATTCCGGCATGCCGCCGTGCGCCGACTGGACGACCAGGTCCGCCTCCCCGGCCAGGCTGCGGGCGGCCTGCTCCATCTCCGCCACGGCAACGGAATGAACGAGTTGCACGGCATAACCCAGCGCCACGCCGACCGCGATCGCCAGCATGGAGGCGAATCGCCGGCCGGCCGGACCGGCGACAGCGATGCGCAGAAGCTCCCATGACGGGAAGAGCATGCCCGCCTACCCGGGCGCCAGGCCGCTGGCGCCAAGGCGGCAGACGCGGTCCGTCATCGCCGCCGCCGCGGCCGAATGGGTCACCAGAATGGCCGCCGCACCCTGCTGCTTCACGCAGTCGCGCAGGAGCCGCAGCACCTGTTCGGCGGATGCGCTGTCGAGATTGCCGGTCGGCTCGTCGGCGAGCACCAGGCGCGGACGGTGCGCCAGCGCCCGCGCGATGGCGACCCGTTGCGTTTCCCCGCCCGACAATTCGCGCGGCAGGCTATTGCCGCGCCCGGCCAGCCCGACGAGATCGAGCAGTTCGGCCACGCGCGGTCCGATATCGCCCGGCGGCTCGCCGTTGAGCACCAGCGGCAGCGCCACATTGCGCGAAACGCTGAGATAGGGAAGGATGTGGAAGGCTTGGAAAACGAAGCCCATGCGGGCACGCCGCAGGACGGTCAGCGCATCGTCGTCCAGCGCCCCGAGATCGCTGCCTTCGAAGACGATGCTGCCCGAGTCGGGCCGATCGAGCCCGGCGACGAGATTGAGCAGGGTGGACTTGCCGGCGCCGGACTCGCCCATGATTGCGACATACTCGCCGGCGGCCAGCTCGAGATCGACCGCCGTCAGCACCATGCGCGCGCCGTAGGACTTGCAGACGCCGCGCAGCGACAGCATGGCGCTAGCGCAGGAACTCGCGGCTGATCCCGCGGAACAGCTCGGTGCCCGCCTGACCCAGCCATTCGAAGGCGATCATTTCACGCGAAACGATCTCGATGCCGTGGCTGCGCATGCGCGCCAGCGCCAGTTCCTTGTCCGACGGCCTGCGCGAGCCCACCGCATCGGCCGCCACGAAGACCTGCCTGCCCTGCCATTTCAGTTCCAGCGCCGTCTGCTGCACGCAGACGTGCGCCTCGGTGCCGGCGATCACCACCTGGCGCCGTTCGAAGCCCGGTAAGCCGTTCAGGCACTGCGCCGCGGCGCAGGAGAAATGCAGCTTTTCCGCGATGGCCGTGGCGGGAATGAGTGCTCGCAGGCCGGCGTGCGTGTGCCCGATGCCCTTGGGATACTGTTCCGAAGCCAGCACCGGAACGCCGAGGCGCTGCGCCACCCTGACCAGCCAGATGGCGTTCTCCAGCACGCGCTCGCCCTCGTGGATGTGCGGCAGCAGGCGCTCCTGGATGTCCACCACCAGCAGCACGGATTGATCGCGCTGCATCAGCATGACAGCTCCGGGCGGTTGCGGAAGTAGTCCAGCGCCTCGGGGTTGGCCAGCGCCTCGACGTTCTTTACCGGCTCGCCGTGCACGATGTTGCGCACGGCCAGTTCGACGATCTTGTTGCTCTTGGTGCGCGGGATGTCCGCCACCTGCAGCACTTTCGCCGGAACATGGCGCGGCGTGGTGTTGGCGCGGATGGTTTCCTTGATCTTCCTGACCAGCGTGTCATCGAGTGCAAGGCCGTCCCGCAGCCGCACGAAGAGGACGACGCGGACGTCATGGTCCCACTCCTGGCCGACGACGAGAGACTCCACCACCTCGTCCAGCTTTTCCACCTGGCGGTAGATCTCGGCGGTGCCGATGCGCACGCCCCCCGGGTTGAGCGTGGCATCCGAGCGGCCGTAGATGATGAACCCGTCGTGGTCCGTCAGTTCGACGTAGTCGCCGTGGCACCAGGCGCCCGGATAGCGCTCGAAGTAGGCGGCGTGATATTTCCTGCCGTCGGGGTCGTTCCAG
>PNJM01000324.1 GCA_013821865.1 Rhodocyclaceae bacterium | reverse complement strand
CAAAGGTGTCGTCGGGGCCCCCGTGTACCAGCATCAAGGGGAAGTCGTAGCGCAGCCGGGTGAGGTCGGCATAGGCCGCCAACAAGGCCGGACGCAACTCGAGGGGAAGCACTTCCTCCAGTCCTGCGGCGGGGAGTGTGCCCGTCAGGTGAAACACGATTTGGGCTTGGCGTTCCGTTTCCATGACGTCTCGTGGCCGGATTGCTCGGCTGCCGGGTGCGCTCCCTCAGGCTTCCGGCCGTTTCCGGCCCGCCTCGTTCTCGGGCCAGATGGTGAACTTGTCGAACTCGGCCTCAAGGCCGGCGCGGATGAGTTCCGGCGTGGCGATGGCATCACCCCGGCGCAGATCCTCGTAGCAGGGGACTTCCGGGTTGCGGTAGAGGATGCCGACGGGAATGACGTCCCGGCTGGAGGCGATTTCCCGCGCCCGGTGGATGTCGCTCGGGTCGTGCTCCTCCCGGTTGCCGTACACCCGGGCGAGGGCGGGGCTGACTTGCATGCCGCGCTCGTGGGTCAGCAGCAGGACCCTCTGGGGATCGTGCAGCCAGGGATCGAGCACCTTGGGCAGCCACTCGGGACAGCGCTGCACGATGCGCACGAAGGAAAAGCCCTTGTGGTGGAAGGCTTGCAGCAGGATGTCGTAGAGCAGGTCGGGGATCCAGTCAGCCGCCTGGGCAACGAAGGAGGCATTCTGCACGCCCAGGGTCACCGTGAGGGGATTGAGCGCATTCAGGATGGCGCCGTGGGGCGTGGTGTTGCTCTTCAGGCCACGCGGCGAGGTGGGCGAAGCCTGCATCTTGGTCAAGCCGTAGATCTGATTGTCGTGGAGCATGACCGTCATGTTCATGTTGTAGCGCACGGCATGCAGCCAGTGGGCCGCGCCGATGCTGCAACAGTCGCCGTCGCCCGTATTGACGAGCACTTGCAGGTCGGGGCGCGCCATCTTGATGCCCTCGGCGATGGGAAGCGCGCGGCCGTGGATGCCGTGGAAGCCGTAAGTCCTCATGTAGTGGGGAAAGCGGCTGGAACAGCCGATGCCGGACACGAACACCGTCTTCTCCGGGCGCAGCCGCTCGTCGCGGCACAGGCGCTGCACGGCGGCGAGGATGGCGTTGTCGCCGCAGCCGGTGCACCAGCGCGGCACGCCGCTCTGGTAGTCCTCCAGATCGAGCTGTTCTTCGTACAAACGCAGCAGGCATTCGGTGGCGGAAACGCTCACGGCTTGCCCTCCAGCTTGTCGCGGATCACGCGGCATACGGTTCCCGGGCGGATGGGCTGGCCGCGCACCTCGCTCCAGCAGTCCACGTCCACCAGGTAGCGGGCGCGCAGCAGCATGGCCAGCGCCGAGTAGCGGCGGTTGGTCTCGTCGATGATCTCGTCCTCGGGGTTGTCGCTCCAGTTGCCTTCGACGGCCATGACCTGCTTGAAGCGGGCCATGACCTCCTTGATGCCGGGCGGCAGGGGCTGGAGGAAGCGCAGATGCAGGGACGACACGCGGCAGCCCTCGCCGCGCAGGCGCTCCACCGCCTCCTCGATGCAGCCCTTGGTGCTGCCCCAGCCGATCACCAGGAGGTCCCCCTCCTCCTCGCCGAACACCGCCGGCGCCTTGAGGGTCTTCTGCAGGGCGGCCAGCTTGAGGCTGCGCGCGCGCAGACTCTCCTGGTTGATGTTGGGATCGTAGGCCACATGGCTCGATCGATCATGGGCCAGGCCGGTGACGGTGTGCATGCCGTTGGGCTGGCCGGGAACGAGGCGGCGCGCCAGGCCGGTGACCGGATCCCAGTCGTAGGGCCTGGTGCCTTCGGGTACGGGGCTCTGGTCCACTGGAGGGGCCACCCAGGCCTCGTCGAAGGCCGGGCGCGGGAACGGCGTCTGGGAGGTGGCCAGGTTGGCATCGGAGAGCACCACCACGACCATGTTGAAGGTTTCGGCGATCTTGCGCGCCGTGATCATGGAGTAGAAGCAGTCCTCGATGGTGGCGGGCGCCATGACCACCTTGGGCGCGTCGCCATGGCTGCCGAAGATCGCCGTGAGCAGGTCGCCCTGCTCCGCCTTGGTCGGCTGGCCGGTGCTGGGGCCGCCGCGCTGGACGTTGACCACCACCAGGGGAATCTCCGCCATCACCGCCAGGCCGATGGCCTCCTGCTTCAGTGAATAGCCCGGGCCCGAGGTGATGGTGACGGCGCACTTGCCGGCGTAGGAAGCGCCGATGGCGAAGGCGCAGGCGGCGATCTCGTCCTCCGCCTGGTG
>PNJM01000323.1 GCA_013821865.1 Rhodocyclaceae bacterium | reverse complement strand
AGCAAGGATGCGCCTTACGTTTGGCTGCAAAGCGAGAAGTAGGAAAATGCCATTATCAAACCTCATAGGCCTTCGCTTTTCTCGACTTTTGGTTGAGTCGCGTGGGCCAAACACAAAGCATGGGACGGCCCGCTGGCATTGTAAGTGCGATTGCGGGGAGAGCAGGCTGATCTCGGCGCGCAGCCTAGTCGCTGGCAAAACTCGGTCCTGCGGCTGCCTGCAGGCAGAGTCTCGGATGCTTGGCTCGTCAAAGGGTTGGTTTAAACCTACGCACGGCCAATGTGGCTACCCGAAGAAGGGTCGAGCGCCTGCGCTTGAATACACTTCATGGGCCGCCATGAAGAACCGGTGCAACAACCCGAATGCCGCCGACTACGGGCTTTACGGCGGCCGGGGCATCCAAGTTTGCGATAGATGGAACTCGAGTTTTGAAGATTTCGCCGCCGACATGGGGCCGCGACCTTCGCGGCGTCATACTATCGAGCGCATCGAAAACGATCTCGGCTATTTCCCCGGCAACTGCTATTGGGCAACGCCGCTTGAGCAAGCTAATAATCGCCGCGGAAACCTGACTTTCGAGGTCGGCGGCGTAACCCTGACTGTTGCTCAGCTTGCAAAGCGGGCGGGCTTGCAGCCGACAGTGGTCTATTGGCGACTTCGGCGCGGCAATTCGATCCAAGAGGCCTTAAGGCCAACGAAATCAGCCATCGCAGAGACCAATACGCAGGCGCGGTCATGACGGAAACCCGCCTTCACCTCGAATGCTGGGCAGACCAGTGCCCGCAGCGGCGCGGCTGGTTAGCGCGCTATCAGACCGACAAGGGCGTCCGCACGGTGACAAGCCGCTGGTCGCGCCGCGTCGCGCTGCTGTTCGGCAGTGAACAGGAAGCGAAGATTGCCGCCGGCGAGGCCCTGCTGAAGCATCTCAACAGTTCGCCGCGCCCTCGATCGAGCGGCGCGAAGACATTCGCTGTGGCGAGAAACGGGCGGCATGTCCGCACCATCTCACTGCCGCGCACCTGATCCCGGGAGACCGGGATGTCCCGGCCGTCGTGGCCAACCAAGGAGAAGACCAGTGAAGACCAAAGCAGAACTCGTCGCCGCACTCGCAGATGGCACCGGCGCGACCAAGAAAGACGTCGAGGCCATCCTCAACAACCTGCCGATCGCGCTGCGCTCAACCGTGAAGGCCGGCACGCCGTTCACACTGCCAGGCATCGGCATCTTCAAGGCGAAGGCGTTGCCTGCGCGCAAGGCCCGCAATCCCTCGACCGGCGCCATGATCGACGTGCCGGCCAAGACCAAGCTGGCGTTCAAGCCGGCCAAGTCGATGTCCGACGCCGTCGCCTGAGCGAGCGACGCATATCCCCTTCGGCCGGCGCATCCCCGCGCCGGCCGTTGCCGCATCGTAGGAGCCGAGACCATGTCCGTCGTCGACCAGCCAAAGCAGAGCAGGGAAGAGCGGATTGCTGCGATGCGGGCGCGGTGTGAGGCTGCGGTCGGCGCGCCGTGCTCGGCCGGCTGCACGCGCGGCTGTGCTCGGAACAGGCAGGCACTGGCATCGCGCGACTTGCGCATATTCAAAGCGGAGACGAAGCGCCTGGCGCTCACCGCGTCCGTGGAGCGGAGGCAGGCATCGCTCGCCTCGAAGGAATCGGAGCGGCTGGCGGCCTATCGCATCGAGATCAAGAACAAGGCGCCCAAGAACCGGAAGGGCAAGTTCTCGAAGGACGAGACGGCGATCGAGCAGTGGCGGACCAGCGTGCTGTTCATCCTTGGCCGGACGAAGGAGCAGATCTCGCTCGAGCTCTACGGCGCGGAGGATACGCGCGTCGGCGCGATCAACAAGATCATCACCACGCAGCGCCTGACGGAAGTCCGGGCCAAGCGGCCGGTCGATCGGCTGATAGAGCTCGACCGCGCGCCGGCCAAGGGCATCGCCGCTGGCGAGGTCGCGCACTACGCGGCGAAGTTCAATCGCCAGATGCTCGACGCCTTCCTGCACCGTCGCGGCATCGTGCCAGAGCATCAGGTCCAGGAAGAGCGATCGCGCGCCGTGACGCGCCTGGTGAACGTCAATGCGTCGGCGCTTACTGCGGCCGCGCAGTCTGGGGAGATCCGGGAGTGGAACCTCCTCGCCGGCTATAGGCTGCAGCAGGAGCAAGCCAAGGTGCCGGGCGGCTATATCGGCGGCATGAACCTCTCGGGCATCACCGTAGACGGCGGGATCGGGGATGCTCACGCGAAGGCAATGCGGGGCATGGTGGCCGC
>PNJM01000322.1 GCA_013821865.1 Rhodocyclaceae bacterium | reverse complement strand
CCGGCCGAGCCGATATTCGGCAAGGACGAGCTCACGGACCGCAGCGAACGGTTCCTCGCTGCCGAATTTCTGCGCGAGAAACTGTTCCGCCGCCTCGGCGAAGAATTGCCTTACGGCATGGCCGTGGAGATCGAGCGCTTCGAGTCGGAAGGAAGCTTGCGGCGCATCCATGCCGCCATCATCGTGGACAAGCCCGGCCACAAGGCAATCGTCATCGGCAAGGGCGGCGAGCAGCTCAAGGTCATCGCCAGCGAGGCGCGCCGGGAGCTGGAAACGCTTTTCGGCGGCAAGGTTTTCCTCGAGGTCTGGGTCAAGGTGAAGGGCGGCTGGGCCGATGACGAGCGCGCCCTCAAGAGCCTGGGTTACGATTAATGACCGCGGGAAAAAGCCGGGTCGATGGGCAGGCGGCCTATGTCCTGCACACTTACCCGTTTCGCGAAACCAGCCTGATCGTCAAGGCCTTCAGCCGCGGCCATGGTCGCCTGGCCCTGGTTGCACGTGGCGCGCGCAGGCCTCGCTCTGCGGTGCGCGGCCTGCTCATGGCCTTCCAGCCGCTGGAACTCGGCTGGTTTGGCCAAGGCGAAATGCGCACGCTGGCCAAGGTCGAATGGATCGGCGGCCAGCCGCTATTGCAGGCGGACGCACTGCTGCTCGGCTACTACATGAATGAGTTGCTGCTCAAGCTGCTGCCGCGCGAAGATGCGCATCCGGCATTGTTCGACGCCTACGCAGAAGCGGTGCGCGCTCTGGCTTTCGGCGAGCCGAGCCAGGCTTCACTGAGGCGCTTTGAGGTAATGCTGCTCAAGGAGCTTGGCTACGGCCTGACGCTGGACCGGGAAGCCGACAGTGGCAGACCGCTCGACCCGGCGAAGCATTACGCCTGGGTGATAGAGCGTGGCCCGGTGGAGGCTGCTGAAGGCGGAAACGCCCCGATTTTCCTCGGGCAGGCCCTGCTGGCGATGGCGCGGGACGATTTCAGCGCGACGGAAACGCTGGCGCAGGCCAAGCAACTGATGCGCATGCTGATCCACCATTACCTCGACGGGCAGCCCCTGAGCTCGCGCCGGGTCTTCAAGGAGCTGCAGGAATTGTGACCAAAGGAAATCCCCGGGGGATGATTGCTCTTGGCGTCAATATCGACCACGTGGCCACCCTGCGCCAGGCGCGCGGCACGAGCTATCCCGATCCTGTGCGCGCGGCGCTGCTGGCGGAGGAGAGTGGGGCTGACCTGATCACCCTGCATCTTCGAGAGGACCGCCGTCACATCCAGGACCGCGACGTGGAAATATTGCGCGGGAAGCTCAGGACACGCATGAACCTGGAAGCGGCGGTGACCGACGAGATGATTGCCTTCGTCTTGCGTATCCATCCGCAAGACGTCTGCCTGGTGCCCGAGCGCCGGCAGGAATTGACCACCGAAGGAGGGCTCGACGTCGTGCAGGGCTTCGAGCGCGTGCGCGCCGCCTGCGCCGAACTGGCCGCCGCTGGCATCCGCGTTTCCCTGTTCATCGATGCCGAGCGCAGTCAAATCGACGCGGCCAAGACCTGCGGCGCGCCGGTCATCGAGATCCACACCGGCCGCTATGCCGAGGCACACGATCCTGCAGAGGCAAGCGCGGAACTCGACCGCATTGCTGCCGCCGCCCGCTATGCCCATTCGCGGGGATTCAGAGTGAATGCCGGCCACGGCCTGCACTACGAAAATGTCTCGGCAGTCGCCGCAATTCCGGAATTCGCCGAGCTCAATATTGGCCATGCCATCGTGGCCGAAGCCCTCTTCTGCGGCTGGCAGGAGGCGGTTGGGCGCATGAAGCGCCTGATGATCGAGGCACGGCGGTGATATTCGGCACCGGCACCGACATCGTCGCCATCGAGCGCATGGAGCGCATGATCGAGCGGCACGGCGAGCGGGCAGCCGCAAAGGTGTTGACTCAGGCTGAAATAGCAGCTTACCGCGCGGCGCTACGGCCTGCCGCTTTCCTCGCCAAGCGCTTCGCCGCCAAGGAAGCCCTGGCCAAGGCGCTCGGACTGGGCCTGCGGGCGCCGGCCACACTGCACAGCATTGCGGTAGCGCACGATGATATCGGCCGGCCGATGTTCAACTTCGCCACGCCCCTGGCCGCCTGGCTCGCCGAACGCGGACTGCGCACGCATTTAAGCATCAGCGACGAAACCGGCACCGCGCTGGCTTTCGTCGTCGTCGAACAAATGGAGAAATGATGGCGCTCAACTTGCCCCTCGGCCCGGTCATGCTCGACCTCGAAGGCGTGCGCATGAACG
>PNJM01000321.1 GCA_013821865.1 Rhodocyclaceae bacterium | reverse complement strand
TCCTTCACGAAGATGAAGAAGGAAACCACGATGGAGAGCAGGAACAGCGGGCCGACGAAGTTGTGCAGGTTCTTGCCGATCGCGGCCAGCCAAGAGAACAGCGTATAGCCGAACAGCGGCAGCAGGACATGCTTGCCGAACAGTAGGATGAGTCCGGATACCGCCAGGATGACGAAGCTGATCGCCATGCTCCAGTGCGCCACGCGCTCGAAGGAATTGAAGCGCTCGATCAGGCGCCCGGTCGGCGGCTGGTGCAGCTTGATCTGGCCGCGCACCTTGAAGAAGATGCCGATGGCGACCACGACGAAGCCGAGCAGAAGGCCGCCATAGAGCGTGATCGGACCGTTGCGCAATTCGCGCCAGGTTTCGCCGCCCGACTGGATCAGCACGCCGGTTTCGACGCCGCGGACCGTCGTGAATGCCGGCTCGCCGGAACGCACCTCGCGCCAGAGCGGCGCACTGTTGTGCGATTGCTTCGCCTGGGGCTGCGCCTGCCCCGCTTGCGGCGCATCGGCTGCCGAAACGGGAGCCGATGCAAGCAAGGCGGCAAGCAGCAGCGCCTGGATGGAAACGAGGATGCCTTTCATGCTGCCTCCGCTGGGCCGCCCCGAGGAGGCAGCAAGTCAGTATGTGGAAGCCGCCCTATGCGCGGCTGAACCTTCGTCACCCCTTTCCTCGGGAAAGGGGCTGGGGAATAGGCGCTCATGGCTCCTAGCCGCCGGTTCGGCGGGATTCGTCCTGCTGCAGATTGCGGGAGCGGATGTCGCCTTCCCACTTGGCCTTGTCGCCGTTGTACGGAGCATTGCTCCAGGGCTGGCTATCGGTCTTGCCCTGGTACTTGCCCTGCTTGTAGGCGACGACCCTGTCCCGGTCGCTGCAGCCGGCAAGGCCGAATGCGAGAGCGGCGGCGGAGGCAACCAGAATCGTGCGTGCGATCATGACTTGCTCCCTTCCTTGGCCTGTTCCTGTTTCCGCTCCTGCGTGCGCTCCTGGGCCCGCTCCTGCTTGCCGTAGGCGGTGCCCCAGCCGATCAGGTCGGCGCCCTTGCCGCGCTTGAGAACGCGCTCGCGCATGACATCGGAGATCACCTGGCCATCGCCGCCCAGCAGCGCCTTGGTCGAGCACATTTCGGCGCAGATCGGCAGCTTGCCCTCGGCCAGGCGGTTGCGCCCGTATTTCCTGAACTCCTCCGGCGAGTTGTCGGCCTCGGGGCCGCCGGCGCAGAAGGTGCACTTGTCCATCTTGCCGCGCAGGCCGAAGGCGCCGCCCTGCGGGAACTGCGGGGCGCCGAACGGGCAGGCATAGAAGCAGTAGCCGCAGCCGATGCACAGGTCCTTGTCGTGCAGCACCACGCCCTCGTCGGTCTGGTAGAAGCAGTCGACCGGGCAGACGGCCATGCAGGGCGCATCGGTGCAGTGCATGCAGGCGACCGAGACGGAGCGCTCGCCGGGCACGCCGTCATTCAGCGTGACGACGCGGCGGCGGCTGACGCCCCAGGGCACCTCGTGCTCGTTCTTGCAGGCGGTAACGCAGCCGTTGCATTCGATGCAGCGCTCGGTGTCGCAAAGAAATTTCATTCTGGCCATGTTCTATCCCCTCCTTTTAGGCCCTGGCGACCTGGCAGATGGTCGTCTTGGTTTCCTGCATCATGGTCACCGAGTCGTAGCCGTAGGTCGTGGCGGTGTTCACCGCCTCGCCGCGGACGACAGGGTGCGACCCGGCCGGGTAGTACTCGAGCATGTCCTTGCCCTGCCAGTGCCCGGAGAAATGGAACGGCATGAAACAGGTGTCGGCCGCGACGCGCTCGGTGACCTGGGCCCGCACCTTGAGCTGGGCGCCGGTCGGCGTCTTCAGCCAGACCCAGTCGTTGTTGCGGATGCCGCGGTCGTTGGCCGCCTTCGGGTTGATCTCGACGAAGGCCTCCTGCTGCAGTTCGGCCAGCCAGGGGTTGGAACGCGTCTCCTCGCCGCCGCCCTCGTACTCGACCAGGCGGCCGGAGGTAAGGATAAGCGGGAACTTCTCGGCGACCTTGTCCTCGACATTCTTCTTCTGCAGCGACTTGTACAGCGTCGGCATGCGCCAGAAGCCTTTCTTGTCGTCGTGGCTCGGGTACTTCTCGACGAGGTCCGGCCGCGTGCTGTAGATCGGCTCGCGGTGCTGCGGCACCGGGTCGGGGAAGTTCCACACCACGGCGCGCGCCTTGGCGTTGCCGAAGGGATGGCAGCCGTGGTTCTTCATGACGACGCGGATGATGCCGCCGGACATGTCGGTCTTCCAGTT
>PNJM01000320.1 GCA_013821865.1 Rhodocyclaceae bacterium | reverse complement strand
ACTTCGCCCTTGGCGGCCTGGGTGTTTTCGTTGACGGGTGCCGGCATCCGGCGGCCGGGCCCGCCAGGGCGATCAGGATAGCCGCCAGGGGCAGGAAACGAGGTCTGGGCGGTATCGGCCGCCGCCGGGGCGGCATGGCCGCCAGAGGCCTTCCTGGGGGTATGGCTGAACGCAAAGCCGAGGCTGACGATAACGCCGAACTCAAGAAACAACGCGACGAGGAAGGGGGCGATCAGCACCGCCGCGGCCTTCACCTAGGCTTTGTCGGCACCGAGCACCACATTGACGATCTCGGCGAATTGTTCGGCATCGGGTGATGCGACCCGCACCGGACCGAGCCGCCCGAGCGCCGCGTCGTGGCCGGCGATCGCCGCCGTATAAACCTCGATCGTCGCCCGGATTCCACCGCAGCGCTTGCCCTGGCCGCTCTTGCACTCTGCGGCCAACTCACGCTGGGCGGCTTCCAGCATGTCGGCCGAGCGTGTGCGCGCGCGGCTGATCTCGACGCGGCGGCCAGCGTCCGCCTCGATCTGCGCTGTGGTCTGCATCGTGTCGGCCGCTTGGCGCCCTACTGACGAATATACAACAAGCGCCGTGCCAACGACGAACACCAGAGCGAAGCCGGCTGAGGCCAGCCAATGGCGCGCCCGGCTGGCATCGTTGGCGAGATGGCCGGCGAGGATTGTGCCGGCAAGCACGGCCGACGCCAGGCCGTGCTTCAACTGAAACGCGGCACCCTTCAAAAGCACGTCCTCAAAAAGGATCGCGCACGTTCCGGCGGTGAAGATCGCGCCGGCGGCAATGGCCAGGGCTCGGCCTGGTGTGGTAGAGTGTGGCATGGTCTGACTCCTGGGGATTCAGGGGTGGGATCGAGGCCCGGCCGGTGTTAGCGCACCGCGTCGGGCCGCTCTCTTTAAAGTGCAACTGTTGCACAATGTCAAGCGTAAAGCGCAACCGTTGCACATCGGCGGCGGGCGTGTTACCGCTGCACAATGAGCACCGATCCAGAAACCGCCTTCCGGCGCTGGCGCCGAGAGTTGGAATTGACGCAGGAAGCCGCCGCCAAGGCTCTTGGCGTCTCGCGGTCGCAGGTTGTCAACTGGGATGCCGGCGAGGATCGGGGCCGGAAGGGCTCACCGTCCGTGCCCCCGTTAGCCGTGCGTGTGCTCATGGCTGTGCTTGCGAAGGGGCTCGACGTCGAGCCGTGGCCTGAGCACGACGTGCCGGTGAAGCGCGGCCGAAAATGAAACGGGAGCATCATACCGGGGTGCCCGGGCCAGTGACGCTCGGCGATCTGGCTAGCGCCGGCAAGCTGTTGTGGTGCTGGTGCTCTGCTTGCGGCCGTGAGCGCGATCTCGAGCCGGCATCGTTGCCGCTGCCAATGACCTACCCGGTGCCCGACGTCGGCACCCGTATGGTGTGCTCGGCGTGCGGGTCGAGGAAGGTGCGCACCGCGCCGGAACTCTACCCGGGCGGCATCGTCGCGCAGCGCGCACGGTGGGGTGTCAGCACCGCCACGCCGCCGCCGAAGCCGCTATCGGCGTCCGATCATTCGCCGACGTAGCGTCTGCGACGGCGCACCCTTATGCTCAATCCGGAGCGGCGGGGGTGTGTCATGCGGCGGCTGTTGGTTCTGGGGTGCTTGGTATCTGTGGGCTGCGCGACGGCTGCGACGGAACAACCGCCACCGCAGATCGCGCCGCCCGCGGTCTTCGTGGCACCAGCCGCGCCGGCTCCGGCGGTATTGCCACAACCACCCGCGGTCAACGTGAAACCGAGCCCTGCCCCCTCTCAGAAGGCCGTGGCACCCGTGACAAAGCCGGCTGAGCCCTCTCCGGCACCGCCTACACCGCCGCCACAACCACCGCCGCCATTGCCGCCGCCTGCACCGTCGCCGCCGCGACCCGCGTCCGTGCCGCCGATCGCGAAGCCGGCTGAGCCAAGGTGCGCCGGACGCTTGAAGCGTGAGTGCCTGGCTGGGTGTGCCTGGGTGCCTGGGTCCAGTGCCGCCGGCCGCATCTTGAAAGGCTACTGCGAGAAGGCAGGGCCGATCGCGCCGCGGCCGGTGCCGCCGCCGAGATCCGCTCCGCCGCCGCGAGCGCCCGCCCTGCCCGCCGACGCCTGCACGGGACGCCTGATGCGCGAGTGTCTCGGCGCGTGTCGTTGGATCAAGGGCAGCAGACCTGCCACCGGTGTCCAGATCAGGGGCTATTGCACGCGGTAGCAGTGCCGCCTTGGCGATGTTACCCCGGTGTTACTTTCGGCAGTTGGCCTGCTGAACTTAAACAAGCTAACCCATTGAAAGTA
>PNJM01000319.1 GCA_013821865.1 Rhodocyclaceae bacterium | reverse complement strand
GCCTCCTGGATGGCATCTCCTGAGGCGAAACACAGGCGCAAGGTCTTGGCGCTTCCTACAGGCCAGCCCGCCAGCCGGCGTCGGCCCGACTCGCTCGACAGGTGCTCAAGGCTCATGCCGTCCCAGGCGCCATCCGCTGTGACACCTATCTCAACTATGTAGTCAGCCATCGTTCCTCCGTCTTGGGACGCTGCTCACCGCTCATGCCGCGAGAAGTAGCACTTCGTTTGACGCCTGGCCGCGCGCCAGGTCGGCGGTTTCAGGGTCACCGTTGCACGCCAGGCGAGCCACTTCATAGGCCCGGATAGGGCCGGCAAGGACGCGCCGCAGCCAGGGCCGGTACACCCCATCACGGACGGCATGAGCCAGTCGCTCGTGGGCGAATTCCTCGTTGCTGTCCTCGTACAGGTGCCACAACAGATCCTGGAAGCCGCTTGCGGCCGCCTCGATGAATCCGGCCGCCCAACTCGGACCCTCGCAGCCAATTGCCTTTGCCAGCGCGACGGCCTGTTTGTCGGTCAGAAAGCCCGGCTCATAGATCACGTCGGTCAGGAACGTGCTCAGATCCGGCAGCGGCACGTCGATGTCGCCCGCTTCAACCCAGCTCACTGCGTCGTCCAGTCGAGAGTTCGAGCGGTCCGTGAGCCGGCGCCCGCGTCCGGCATGGGCGACGAGCATGCACGCGTCCGAGGAGATCCGGGTACAGGGGCTCACCGCGTGGACTGCGCTGGCGATCTTGCTGACAGCAGACTCTCGGGCCATGCCAAGCAGGTGAATGCGCGCAGGCTTGACGTCGTCGCAGAACTGCAGAATCTGAGCTACGGTCCATGCGTTGACCGCGCTAGGGATCCCCACGACGAACGTCCGGCGGCCCAGCATCTGCGCGATCGAGGCATAGGCGCCCCGGGGGTCCTGATGCCCGCTATGGATCGGAAACATCAGCTCAGCTCCGGACTGCGCCCACCCGAGGATCTTCGGCAGGTGCGTGCGCTGGAGCGCGAGGATCCCAGCCTGATCACCGAGCTTGTCGGGCATGACCAGCAGCAGCCCCTGCGGACATGCCGCTTCGTTGACCAGGCTGTCGTAGACCGGGAAGACATCGCGCACAAAGTCGAGCTCCTCGCCGCGGCGGAAAGCACCGAACGCGCCGGAATCGACGAACACCTTGCCGCCCCGGTTCAGATACTTGACCAGGTGCGGGACGGTCGACGGAGGCAGCTCCGTGGCTGCCACGCCAAGGGGTGCATTCACGAGCATGTATCCGAGCGCGTCCCACTTCGCACTCGCACCCGACCCATAGCGAACGACATCGGGCCCGGCGTCACCGAACAGGTCTGCGCCTGCCCCCTCGCGGCGGATGGGCTCCTCATGCCACCAGGGGAAACGCAGGACCGCCTCCTCCGAGAGCGGGACGGCACTTGCGGCCGACTCGTCGTCGAAGAGGCTGCTCTGGTGTTGGTTGCTCATGGTCGTCGGCTCAAAGTGATCTTTGAGAGGGGCCTACCACTGGGTGAGGCTGCCTGCCACCCAGGCGCCACCGGATGGCGCAGATCAGTTCTGTGCGATGCGATCCGCGATGAGGATGGCCACCGTCACGCCGGTGCCGGCGAACGCGCCCTCGATGGGCGAGGACCAGCGAGCCTTGAAGCCAGGCAGAAGGTCCGCGTTGCGCATGCTCCCCGGCAGGATCGCGACAAGGCGCCCGTTGGGAGACACCAGCCGGGCGGCGGCCTCCAGGTGCGCGACCGCGCGACCCTCGCTGAACGGCGGGTTCATGGCGACCTTGGAGAACCGCTTGCCTTCGAGGAATGCCTGGTCAGACCACTGCAGGAAGTCGCCCTCGATGACCGTGAAACCCTTGGCCCGCAGGACCTGGCAGTTCAGCGCCGACAGCTCGACGCACGTGGTCTGCTCCTTGGGCAGACGGCAGGCGATGCCGCCTTGCCCGGCGCTCGGCTCAAGCAGAGTGTCATCGTCCTGGACCTCCAGTGCTTCCACCAACTGCTCGGCCAAGGTCTCGGGCGTCGGATAGAACTGAAAGGCCTTCTGATCCGGCACGCAGCCGCTCAGGATCACGCTGCGGAGCACCTCGAAGGGCGGGTAGTCGAAGTGGAAGCTTCCCCGCGTGGTCTGGGCGCCGCCCAGGCTTTCCAGCACGCGGCAGGCCTCGACCCACGCAGAAGAGCCGCAGGCAGCACCGCTGCTGCTCAGATAGACCGTCTGCCTTCCGTTGCGGGCGTTCTCCGCGGCGGCGCTCAGAAGGTCGAGCACCTCGAAAGGCAGTGGCCGCTGGAGCGTGGCGTACGCCTTGACCTTGCGCGAGGGCTTGCGCCGGAACTC
>PNJM01000318.1 GCA_013821865.1 Rhodocyclaceae bacterium | reverse complement strand
AAAAGCCGCGGCCCGCGGTGCCTGGACTGGCGGCGCGGGAAGGCCCCGACTTCGTCGTGCTGAAAAACGGCGACGATCACCTGGGCCGGCTGATGGTCACCGCCTTCAGGATCCGCACCGAGTGGGGCGAGCTGGTGTTCCCCAAGCAGTCCGTGGCCCAGGTGGCGATCGGCCGCGGCGCCTCCGGCCTGGACATCCTCACCACCGGCGACGGCGACCGCATCAGCGGCAAGATCGAGGGCCGCTACGTGCAGATGGCGCGCACGTCCTTTGCGCCGCTCGACATCAACATGGCCGACATCGCCGAAATCACGCTGACGCCCAAGCCGGCCGAGCTGCGGCCCCTGCCTTCCTTCGCGCTGGCGCTGCGCAACGGCGACGCGCTGCGCGCCGACATCGCCACGCCGCAGCTGACGCTCGATACGGGCTCCGGCAAGGCCACGGTGCCTCTGGCCGACGTCCGCCTGGTGGATATCGAGCCGTTCGACGACGGCATCCGTGCGCGGGTTGTGCTGCGCAAGGACGATCGCCGCCTCCAGGGCAGGCTGCCCGATGCCGCGATCAGCGTGGTGACGCGCGCCGGCCAGGAGCTGAATATCCCGACGAAACAGCTGGCCGTGCTGTTCGGCCCGGTTCCGGTGCAGGCACGCACGGTGGACTTCGTCGCCTCGCCGGCCTTCGAGCCTTTCCCGCGCCCGAAGCTGCGGCGCGATCGCCTGCGCTCGGGCGGCGTCGGCCCCGAGATGGTTGATGTCCCGGCCGGGAAGTTCCGCCGCGGCGACCTGCATGCCGACGGCGATGCCGACGAACTGCCGGTGCGCCAGGTGCAGATCGCAAAAGCCTTCGCCGTCGGGCGCTATCCCGTCACCTTCGAGGAGTACGACCTGTTCTGCCAGCGCACCGGACGGCCCGGGCCGGGCGACGGAGGCTGGGGCCGCGGGCGCCGGCCGGTAGTCAACGTGAACTGGTACGAGGCGACCGCCTACGCCGAATGGCTCTCGCAGCAGACGGGCAAGCGCTACCGCCTGCCGACCAACGCGGAGTTCGAGCACGCCTCCCGCGGCGGCCGCGAGACGCGCTACCCGTGGGGCGACGAACTCGGCCGCGACAACGCCAGCTGCAGCGGCTGCGGCAGCCTGTGGGACGGCCAGCGCAGCGCGCCGGTGGGCCGCTTTGCGCCGAATGGCTTCGGCCTGCACGACATGAGCGGCAACGTCTGGCAGTGGACGCAGGACTGCTGGGACGCGGATTACAAGTCGGCGCCGGTCGACGGCAGCGCTTACGCCGTCGGCGCCTATTGCGACAAAAAGGTGCAACGCGGCGGCTCGTGGAGCGCGCCGCCGCGTGAATTGCGCGCCGCCAACCGCTGGCGCGATTTCACCGTGCGCCCGAGCGACGATGCGGGCTTTCGCGTCGTGCGCCAGCTTGATTGAACTGCAGGCCGGGCGACCCGGATGACACCGGAGAGGATGTTGAAGAGACTGTTTTCCCTTTTGCTGCTCTGTTTCACCGCCGCAGCCTGGGCACAGGCGCCGGCCGGCGCGTCGCCGCTGTTCGCGGCGACGCTGCACGACCTGAACGACAAGCCGCTTGCCTTCGAGAGCCTGCGCGGCAAGCCGATGATCGTCAATTTCTGGGCGCGCTGGTGCGGACCGTGCCGGGCGGAAATCCCGGAGCTGGTGGCGGCGCATGACGCCCACGGCAAGCACGGCCTCGCGGTGGTCGGCATCGCACTCGACGACAACGCCGACAACACGCGCGATTTCATCAAGGCCTACGACATGCGCTACACCAATCTCCTGGCCAAGACGCAGGGGGTCGAGTTGATGCAGTCGATCGGCAATCCCAAGGCCGTCGTGCCTTTCACCCTGGTGATCGACCGCGCCGGCAACGTCGTCGGCAGCAAGCTCGGTGCGATGAAGAAGGCCGAAATCGAGGCCTACGCGAAGCAGCTTCTAGGCAAAAACTGAGAACACACAAGAGAGGGAACCGACATGTCTCAACCCGCCGAGCCGACCATCGCCGCATTCCCCAACCCGTTCCTGCGCTATTTCGCGGCGACTCGGCCGGCCTTTCTCAGCGTGACCTTTGCCGCCTGCCTGCTCGGACTGGCCGCGGCCTTCGCCGATGGCGTCATGCTGCGCCCGCTGGCGGCCTTCTTCACCGTGTTCTTCGCCCTGGTGGCGCATGCCGGCATCAACGTGCTGAACGATTACTACGACGCGCTGAACGGCACCGACGCCATCAATACCGAGCGCCAGTTCCCCTTTACCGGCGGCAGCCGCTTCATCCAGAACGGCGTGCTCAGCCTGCGTGCAACAGGCATTTTCGGCTATGCCC
>PNJM01000317.1 GCA_013821865.1 Rhodocyclaceae bacterium | reverse complement strand
GTGGTCTTCGAGCGCCAGGAGCCACCCGCGAAGCCGGCCGAGCCTGAGAAGCCCGATGCCGCGAACGTGGCCGAGACGCCGCCGAGCGACGCGAGCAAGCCTGCGCGCAAGAAGAAGTCAGCGGGCGGCGAATCTTGAGTCATGGGGAGGCTGTCGTGTCCGACCCCAACGGGCTGACATGGGCAGCCACCCTCGTGTCGCTGGCGGTCGCTATCCCCACAGCGGGGCACGCGGTCATCTACAAGCGTGACCCTCGATCGGCCACGCTGTGGGTACTGCTGATCGCCTTGTTGCCGCTGGGCGGTTCGCTGCTGTATGGGCTGTTCGGCATCAACCGTTACCAGCGGCGGGCGCGGCGGCTGTTTCCGGGGGCAGATCCTGCTGTTCGGCAGGACCTCGCGCCTACGATGCCCCAGGCCGTATCGGCGCCGTTTGCCGGCCTGGCGCACCTGGTGGGACGTGCCACCGGCCAGTCGCTGACCAGCGGCAACCGCATCGAGCCGCTCGTCGATGGCGAGCAGGCCTACCCGGCCATGCTCGCTGCCATCGAGTCGGCGCGGCACCGCGTCGCGCTGGCTTCGTACATCTTCGACAGCCAAGGCATCGGGGCGCAGTTCGTCGATGCGCTGCGCCGGGCTCATGAGCGCGGCGTGCAAGTGCGGGTGCTGATCGATGACGTCTATGCCCGCTGGACGCCCCGCAGCGCCTACCGCGCCTTGCAACGCGCCGGCGTTCCGGCGGCGACGTTCAACCCGACATTGATTCCCGCGCGCCTGCACGCCGCGCATCTGCGCAATCACCGCAAGCTGCTGGTGATCGATGGCAAGACGGGATTCACCGGCGGCATGAACATCTTCAGCCCGTATTGGCGGCCCGATGCGCCGGAGCAGGCCTGTCACGATTTGCACTTTCGTCTGCGCGGGCCGGTGGTTGCGCATCTGATGCGGTGCTTCACCGATGATTGGTGCGATACCACGGGCGAGCGGCTCAGCAAGGGTTTCTGGGGCGAACCGCCCGCAACGGCTGATGAGCGAGGAACCTCTTGGGCGCGCGGCATCGAGGCCGGTCCCGATGAGGCCCTGGACAGGATGCGCTGGACCTTCATGGGCGCTTTGAGCGCGGCGAAGCATTCGGTGCGCATCTGGACACCTTACTTCGTGCCCGATCAGCCGATGATCGCGGCGCTGAGCACGGCCGCGTTGCGCGGCGTGCGCGTCGAGGTGCTGACGCCCGCAAACGGCGACCATCCCACGGTGCAATGGGCCGCGCGCGCCCACTACTGGCAGGTGCTGGAGCACGGTGTGCGCATCTTCGAACGGCCTGGCCCGTTCGACCACAGCAAGCTGATGCTGGTAGACGGAGCGTGGTGCTGCCTGGGTTCGGCCAATTGGGATGCGCGCAGTTTGCGCCTCAACTTCGAGTTCAATGTGGAGGTGTACGACACCGCGTTGTCTACGCGGCTGTCATCCCTTTTTGATGCCGCTCGTGATGCGTCGGGCGAGATATCGGCGAAGGCGTTGCGCGCCCGCCCGCTGGCCATCCGCTTGCGCGACGGGGTGGCCCGTCTGTTCACCCCCATTCTCTAGCGACATGACTTGCGAGGAACATTGCCCATGGAAAAGAAAGATCAATGGAACATTGGCTACTGGATCGTCGCCGGCCTGTTGCTGCTGACGCTGCAGAACTACTGGCAGGCGGCCAAGACCGTCGAGCCCGTGCCCTACAGCGAATTCGAGAAGGCGCTGGCCGAGGGGCGCGTCGCCGATGTGCTGGTGGCGGACCGCACGGTGACCGGGCGCCTGAAATCGCCGGACAGCCGGGGCAAGACCACCATCGTGGCCACCCGTGTCGAACCCGACCTGGCCGAGCGGCTGTCCAAGTACGACGTGCCCTATGCGCGGGTGGTGGAAAGCACCTGGCTACGTGATGTGCTCTCCTGGATTCTGCCGGCGGTGGCCTTCTTCGGCGTCTGGTTCTTCCTGTTCCGCCGCTTCGCCGAGAAGCAGGGCATGGGTGGCTTCCTGAGCATCGGCAAGAGCCGTGCCAAGGTATTCATGGAGAAGAACACTGGCGTGACCTTTGCCGATGTCGCTGGCGTCGATGAAGCCAAGGCGGAGTTGGTTGAGATCGTCGATTTCCTCAAGAATCCGCAGGAGTATGGACGGCTCGGGGCGCGCATCCCGAAAGGTGTGTTGCTGGTTGGCTCGCCCGGCACGGGCAAGACCCTGCTGGCCAAGGCCGTGGCGGGCGAGGCCGGGGTACCGTTCTTTTCCATCTCAGGCTCGGAGTTCGTCGAGATGTTCGTCGGCGTGGGTGCAGCGCGCGTGCGCGACCTGTTCGAGCAGGCCCGCGGGCA
>PNJM01000316.1 GCA_013821865.1 Rhodocyclaceae bacterium | reverse complement strand
ACCAGATCTTCGCCGGCATGATGCCCTTCATGGGCATCCAGGTGCTGGCGCTGGCGCTGCTCTACATCTTCCCCGACATCGGGCTGTGGCTGCCGAGGGTGCTGTACAAATAGGGGGATTGCATCTCATCATCAGATGATGTAGCATCAGCGCATCAAACAGGAGATTTCGATGCGCACCACTCTGGATATCGACGATGAGGTGCTGATAGCGGCGAAGGAACTGGCGCGCCGCGAAAGCAAGACGGCCGGCCAGGTCATTTCCGAGCTGGCGCGGCGGGCGATGACGCAGCACGTCCAGGCGGACGGTGCGCAATCGGTGCGCGAGCCGGAGGCCTTCTATGGCTTTCGCCCCTTCGCCTCGCGGGGCGCGGTGGTGAGCAACGAACAGATCGACCGCTTGCGCGACGACGAAGGCGTCTGATGCGCGCCTTGCTCGACGTGAATGTACTGATTGCGCTGCTCGACGAAGGCCATCTGCACCACGCTGCCGCTCGCGACTGGCTGTCGCGCAACATCAAGCCAGGCTGGGCTTCCTGCCCGCTGACGCAGAACGGCTGCATCCGCATTCTTTCCCAGCCGGCCTATCCCGGCGCACTGCCTCCGGCGGCGGTGGCAGCACGGTTGACTGCGGCCACGACAACCGACTGGCACGTCTTCTGGCCTGACTCGCTCAGCCTGCTCGATGGCGGCAGCGTGAACTGGGACGGCGTGCTCGGTTCGCGTCAGGTGACGGATATCTACTTGCTTGCGCTGGCCGTGAATCGGGGCGGGCGCCTGGTCACCTTCGATCGCGCGATCCCGCTGCAGGCCGTGCCCGGCGTCAAGCCCAAACACCTGGTTGTGATCTGAATTTCGCCAAGCGATTTGGGATACGTCACGTCCTTCAAGGCATCGGGCCGTGGCTGCCGAAGGTGCTGTGCAAATAGCGTCCGGCACCCTGGCCGTGATGTTCATTGATGGCGGCAAGAACGGCCTGCGAGATTTTCCCGGGGCGTTCCGCGATGCCGAAGGCCTTTGCCGGATCGCCGCGCGGGTCGATCTCGACCACCTTGGTTCTGGCCTGCACCGCTGCGCCCGCATGCGTGAGCCCCCGCAGGCAGCCGTCGATCGGTGCCCGGATGACCACGTCCTCGATGCAGGCAACGGGTTCGCCTTTTGCGACTCTTGCGCCAATCTGGCAGTCCGTCTCGAAGCGTCCTTCGGCCGGCGCATAGACGTAGCGCTCGCGCCCGTAGCCGTCGATCGGCCGCGGCTCGCCCGAGAGCGGCAGCGACGAGCCGGACGCGATGATCCTGCCCAGCGCCTCCCAGGCCGTTTCCACGACGAGATCGGTGGTGTCCCCGGCGATGAAATTGGGCCCGAGGCCGATGGTCAGCGGCGCCAGGCCGGCCTGCCTTGCGGGAACCGAGCGCTTGTTCATGCGCGCGTCGATGAGGACTTGCGGCCGGAGGTATTCGAGGACCTTCGTGAAACCCTCCGCCACGAGCGGAATCTCCTGCCGCCGCTCCAGCATCCGGCGGATCGAGAAGACATCCGCCGTCCGTCTGCCGGTGACGCCCTCCAGGATTGCGCTGCCGTCGAACATGGCATTCGTGAAGGCCATGCCGCGGCGGGCGAAGCTCGGCGCGGCGACATCGTGAATGACCACCGCGTGCCCTGCTGAGAACAGCGCGCGGGCCACGGCGGAGCCGATGTCGCCGCAGCCGCGAACCAGGCAAAGGGTCATGAGCTTGTGACGCCGTCAGGTGCCTGGATGTCCAGCTTGCGCATTTTCTCCCACAGGTTCTTGCGGCTGATGCCGAGCGAATCCGCCGTCCGGCCCAGATGCCAGGCCTGCTGCTCCAGCGCCTGGAGGATGTAGCGACGCTCGCAGGCGCGCAGGTATTCGCCCAGGTTGCCGCTGATGGCCGCGTCGGATTTCTGCGGGTTCACGCTGTCGTCGAAGCAAACCTCCGGCATCACCAGCGCTTGCCGGCTGAGGATGCAGGCGCGCTCGATGGTGTGCTTCAGCTCCCGCACGTTGCCCGGCCAGGGGTAGTCGAGCAGCGCCTGTTCCGTGAGCGGGTGCAGGGCGCGGTGATCCCCGGGGTGGTCGCGCGTATAGGACTGCACGAACTGGCGCGCCAGCCAGAGAACGTCTTCCCGGCGCTCGCGCAGCGGCGGGATGCGCAGGTGGATGACGTTGATGCGGTAATAGAGATCCTCGCGAAAGGCGCCCTGTTCGACCAGTTTTTTCAGGTCGCGGTGGGTGGCGAGAACCAGGTGAAAGTCTACGCTAACGGGCTTTTCGCCGCCAACGCGGACGATCTGGCGTTCCTGCACGGCGCGCAGCATCTTCACCTGCATGACCAGCGGCATGTCGCCGATT
>PNJM01000315.1 GCA_013821865.1 Rhodocyclaceae bacterium | reverse complement strand
ACCGTGTCGACTGGCTGCCGATGTTCCAGGAGCTGCGCCTCTCCGCGCTGCTGTTCGACTACCGCGGCTATGGCGCCTCGACCGGCACGCCGAGCGAGGCCGGCACCTACGCCGACGCGGACGCCGCATGGCGTTACCTGACCGAGACACGGAACACGCCGGCCGGGCAGATCATCCTTTTCGGCGAATCGCTCGGCGCCGCCGTTGCCGCCCATCTTGCCGCGCGCACCGGGCCGGCCGCCCTGGTGCTCCATTCCGCCTTCACCTCCGCGCCGGATCTCGCGTCCGACGTTTATCCTTTCCTCCCGGCGAGGCTGCTCACGCGCTTTCGCTACGACACGCTGGCATCGGTGAAAGCGGCGCGCTGCCCCCTGCTGGTGGCGCACAGCCCGCAGGACGAGATCGTGCCCTTTGCTCACGGGCGCCGCTTGTTCGAGGCCGCCGCCGGCCCGCGGCAGTTTCTCGGTCTGGCCGGCTCGCACAACGACGGGTTCATTTTCACGCGCACCGAATGGGTGCGCGAGTTCGATGCATTCCTGCAGAGGCATCTGCCCTCGGGCCCGGCCTGAGCCGAGGTGGTAAGATTTCAATGTATGTTTGAATGACGGAGGCGATCATGTCTGACATAGTCGAACTGCTGGGCGAGGAGGGCGAGAAACTCCTCGCCCACGTATGCAAGGGCATTCCCAAGGCTCGCCTGCACTTGCCCGGGCCGGACTTCATCGAGCGCGTGCATTCGTCCTCGGACCGCAAGCCCGGCGTGCTGAGGAACCTCAATGCCCTGTTCAACACCGGGCGCCTCGCCGGCACCGGCTACCTCTCGCTGCTGCCGGTGGACCAGGGCGTCGAACATTCGGCCGGCGCCTCCTTCGCGCCCAACCCGGATTTCTTCGACCCGGAAAACATCGTCAGGCTCGCCATCGAGGGCGGCTGCAACGGCGTCGCCTCAACGCTGGGCGTGCTGGGGGCGGTATCGCGCAAGTACGCCCACCGCATCCCGTTCGTGGTGAAGCTCAACCACAACGAATTCCTTTCCTACCCGAATACCTACGACCAGAGCCTGTTCGCCGACGTCGAACAGGCTTTCGAGCTGGGTGCGGCGGCGGTCGGCGCCACCATCTACTTCGGCTCGCCGGAATCGCGCCGCCAGATCCGGGAGGTGTCGCAGATGTTCAAGCGCGCCCACGAACTGGGCATGGCCGCCATCCTCTGGTGCTACCTGCGCAACAACGCCTTCAAGCAGGGCGATGTCGACTACCATGTCTCGGCCGACCTCTCCGGCCAGGCGAACCACCTGGGCGTGACCATCGAGGCGGACATCGTCAAGCAGAAGATGGCGGAGAACAACGGCGGCTTCAACGCGCTCAAGTACAGCAAGACCAGCTCGAAGGTGTACTCGGAACTGACCACGGACAATCCGATCGACCTGGTGCGCTACCAGGTCGCCTGCTGCTACATGGGCCGCGCCGGCATGATCAATTCCGGCGGCGAATCCAAGGGCGCCGGCGACCTCGCCCAGGCGGTACGCACCGCGGTCATCAACAAGCGCGCCGGCGGCATGGGCCTGATCTCCGGGCGCAAGGCCTTCCAGAAACCGATGAAGGACGGCGTCGAACTGCTCAACGCCATACAGGACGTGTATCTGTCAGGCGACGTGACCGTCGCCTGAAGGTTGCGAGTTTCGTGTTCCGGGTTTCGAGTTGAAAAACCGCGACCCGGCACCCCCAACTCGAAACCCGAAACTAAAAGTTCGAAACTAAAATCATGCCCGGCACACCCTTCCTTCTCGAAGTCAACCCGCAGTTGCCGACGCGCCTGGCGCGGCTGGAGGAGCTCGCCAACAACCTGTGGTACAGCTGGGACCGGCCGACGCGCACCCTGTTCGCGCGCCTGCATCCGAGCCTGTGGCGCGCCGTCGGCCACAGCCCGAAGGCCTTTCTCAAGCGGGTGGACCAGCAGCGCCTGCTCGATGCCGCCGACGATCCGGTGTTCCTCGGCAACTACGCGCGCGTGCTGTCGGCCTACGACACCTATCACAACGAGCCGATGCACACCGACGGCGCCCAGCACCTGCGCCACACGGATCTCGTCGCCTATTTCTGCTTCGAGTTCGGCTTCCATGAAAGCCTGCCGATCTATTCCGGCGGCCTGGGCATCCTGGCCGGCGACCACTGCAAGGCGGCAAGCGACCTGCGCCTGCCTTTCGTCGCCGTCGGCCTGCTCTTCCGCCAGGGCTACTTCCTGCAAACCATCGACATGGAAGGCAATCAGCATGCCATCTACCGCGATGCGGATTTCGACGACCTGCCGATCATGCCGGTGCTGCGCGGGGACGGCTCGGAACTGCACGTCCATGTCGAGATACTGGAT
>PNJM01000314.1 GCA_013821865.1 Rhodocyclaceae bacterium | reverse complement strand
TCTGGTGGGAAGGCATGACCAAGCAGCCGCCCGAGAGGCTCACCGACTGGACCGGCAAGGAGTGGACGCCAGGCTGCGGCCGCCCGGCGGCGCATCCCAACGCGCGCTTCACCGCGCCCGCCAGCCAGTGCCCGTCGCTTGACGACAAGTGGGAAGATCCGGCCGGCGTGCCCATCTCCGCCTTTATTTTCGGCGGCCGCCGCTCCACCACCGTGCCGCTGGTGTTCGAGGCCTTCAACTGGAACTACGGCGTCTACATGGCCGCCACGCTGGGCTCCGAGACCACCGCCGCCGCCGCCGGCAAAATCGGCCAGGTGCGCCGCGACCCCTTCGCCATGCTGCCTTTCTGCGGCTACCACATGGGCGACTACTTCAACCACTGGCTGCGCATGGGCCATGTCGTCGGCAACCCGCCGCGCATCTTCACTGTGAACTGGTTCCGCCAGGACGCGAAGGGCAACTTCATGTGGCCCGGCTTCGGCGAGAACATGCGCGTGCTGAAATGGATCGTGGACCGCGTCAAGGGCCGCGTCGGCGCGCAGCAGACGCCGCTCGGCTGGATGCCGCGCTTCGAGGATCTCGACTGGACGGGGCTGGAAGACGTCAGCCGCGAGCAGTTCCAGGAACTCACCCGCATCGACACGCAGATGTGGCAGGAAGAACTGGACCTCCACGGCGAACTGTTCGACAAGCTCAAGGAGCGCCTGCCCCAGCAACTCGTGCTCAAGCGCGAGTTGCTCCGCATGAACTTCGGCGGCCTGGAGTAAGCCGGCACGAATTGCCCGCTGCGCCGCAGGGCCCCATCGAGAGCGCCGCATTGCGGCGCTCTTTTTTTTGCCCCTGCCTGCCCGGCGCATGCCGGTCATGTGATTTACACTTGTGCAAACTCACCGCAATGGAACGCGCATGAACCCCCCTTCCGGGACACTTCCCGGCGCAGCCGCCCGCATGGCCGACATCGCGCCTTTCCATGTCATGGAACTGCTCACTCGCGCCCGCCAGCTGGAAGCAGCAGGCCGCTCGATCATCCACATGGAAGTAGGCGAGCCCGACTTCCCCACGCCGCAGCCCATCATCGAGGCGGCGACGGCCTTCATCCGTTCAGGCAATGTGCACTACACGCCGGCGCTGGGCATCCCTCAGCTGCGCGAAGCCATCGCTCGTTTCTACGCCGAACGCCATGGCGTCGATGTGCCGCCCGAGTGCATCGCCATCACCGCGGGCGCCTCGGGCGCCCTGCTGCTGGCACTGGGCGTGCTGCTCGATCCGGGCGATGAACTGCTGCTGACCGATCCGGGCTATCCCTGCAACCGGCACTTCGTCCGCACCCTCGAAGGCGTGCCACGCGCCATCGCAGTCGGGCCTGAGACGAACTACCAGCCCGTCCCGGCGCAGGTCGAGGAACACTGGACACCACGCAGCAAGGGACTCCTGGTCGCGTCGCCCGCCAATCCCACCGGCACCATGCTGGAGGCGGCCGAACTGGACGCGCTTTCGCAATGCACGTCCAGGCTGGGTGGGCGCCTCATCGTCGATGAGATCTACCACGGCCTCACATACGGCAGCAACGCCACCACGGCCCTGGCATTTTCAGAGGAAGTGTTCGTTGTTAACAGCTTCTCGAAATACTTCGGCATGACCGGCTGGCGGCTGGGCTGGCTGGTGGTGCCGCAGGGTTTCGTGCGCGAAGTCGAGAAACTGGCGCAGAACCTCTTCATCTCGGCCTCGACGCCGGCGCAGTATGCGGCGCTGGCAGCTTTCGAGCCTGCCACTATCGGGATTCTGGAGGAGCGTCGCCTGGAGTTCCAGGCAAGACGGGATTTCCTGCTGCCTGCAATCAGGCAACTCGGCTTCCATGTCGCGGCCGAGCCGCGCGGCGCGTTCTATCTGT
This sequence comes from Rhodocyclaceae bacterium, assembly GCA_013821865.1. GTDB lineage: Bacteria > Pseudomonadota > Gammaproteobacteria > Burkholderiales > Rhodocyclaceae > Desulfobacillus. The sequence continues at coordinate 479 of PNJM01000314.1, read as the reverse complement.
ATGCGGACAGTTCGGCCTTGGCCGCGGACAGTTTCCGGCTGACGCGGGAATTGATCGAGGAAGCGGGCGTGGCGATCACGCCGGGACTGGATTTCGGTGGCAACGCACCAGAACGCCATGTGCGATTTGCCTGCACCGTGGCGCGGAACAGGCTGGAGGAAGGGATGGCGCGCATCGCGCGCCACCTTGGAAGGTAGCGCCCATCTCGAATCGATCAAACGCCGGCCTGGCGGCCGCGCTTCAGGGCGGCATCGAGCCGCTGCTTTTCCGCCAGCACCTTGGCGGCATACTGTGCCTCGCCGTCGCTGACGGCGCCGCCGTACTGCTGCAATCCAGCTTCCAGCGAACCGGCACGGCGGATCGACTCCTTGAGCACGCGCGCGCCAACCTGGATGTTCACCAGCGGATCCAGCAGGGCGTGTCGCCCGGCACCTTCTTCCTCGATCTTGTCCCGATGGTAGCGCGGGATCACCTGCATC
>PNJM01000313.1 GCA_013821865.1 Rhodocyclaceae bacterium | reverse complement strand
CCGGGGTGGAATTCATCCAGGGCGACTTCCGCGAGGATGCCGTTCTGGCCGAACTGGAGGCGCGACTGGCCGGCCGGCCGGTCGACCTTGCAATCTCCGACATGGCCCCCAATATCTCAGGCATAGCCCTGAGCGACCAGGCGCGTGCCATGCATCTGGCTGAATTGGCACTGGAATTTGCCGAGCAGCACCTCAAACCGGGCGGCGGCTTCCTGGTCAAGGTGTTCCAGGGCGAGGGCTTCGATGCCTTCCGCGCGGCCATGGCCAAGGCTTTCGACCGGGTCGTGGTGCGCAAGCCGAAATCATCGCGCGATCGCAGCAATGAGGTCTATCTGCTCGGACGCGGGCGGCGTCAGTAAGGAATAATATTTATGGTCGTTTCGGCCTTCGTCGGCAATTTGCATGCTGGAACGATCAGACTTAGAATTGGTCTGTGGCAATGGGCCCCTGTCGGGCCATAAAAAGGAAACGCTTGAACAATCTTTTCAAGAATCTCGCAATCTGGTTGGTGATCGGCGTCGTTCTGATGACCGTCTTCAACCAGTTCAGTTCGCGCCAGGTTGCGCAGAATACGCTCGAGTACTCCCAGTTCCTCGAGGAGGTGAAGGCCGGACGCATCGACAAGGTGCTGATCCAGGGCCGCACGCTCGAGGCGACGACCCGCGAAGGCAAAAAGATCACCACCTACGCTCCGCCGGATCTGTGGATGGTGAGCGACCTGCTGAAGAACAACGTCAAGGTGGTGGCGAAGCCGGATGAGGAGCAATCGCTGCTCATGAACATTTTCGTTTCCTGGTTCCCGATGCTGCTTCTCATCGGCGTGTGGGTCTTTTTCATGCGCCAGATGCAGGGTGGCGGCAAGGGCGGTGCCTTCTCCTTCGGCAAGTCGCGGGCGCGCATCCTCGATGAGTCTACCAACACCATCACCTTTGCCGACGTCGCCGGATGCGACGAGGCCAAGGAAGAAGTGGCCGAACTGGTCGAATTCCTGCGCGATCCGTCCAAGTTCCAGAAGCTGGGCGGCCGCATTCCACGCGGCGTGCTGATGGTCGGCTCTCCCGGCACGGGCAAGACGCTGCTGGCCAAGGCCATCGCCGGCGAGGCCAAGGTGCCTTTCTACAGCATTTCCGGTTCCGACTTCGTCGAGATGTTCGTCGGCGTGGGAGCAGCCCGCGTGCGAGACATGTTCGAGCAGGCCAAGAAAAGCGCCCCCTGCATCATCTTCATTGACGAAATCGACGCCGTCGGCCGCCAGCGCGGCGCCGGCCTCGGCGGCGGCAACGACGAGCGTGAGCAGACGTTGAACCAGCTGCTGGTCGAGATGGACGGCTTCGAGGGCACGGCTGGCGTCATCGTCATTGCCGCCACCAACCGCCCCGACGTGCTCGACCCGGCCCTGCTGCGCCCGGGCCGCTTCGACCGTCAGGTGGTCGTGCCGCTGCCCGACATCCGCGGCCGCGAACAGATCCTGATGGTGCATATGCGCAAGGTGCCGATGGCGCCCGACGTCAAGGCCGACATCATTGCTCGCGGCACGCCTGGATTCTCCGGCGCCGACCTGGCCAACCTGGTGAACGAGGCCGCGTTGTTCGCCGCACGCGGCAACAAGCGCCTGGTGGAGATGGACGACTTCGAGAAGGCCAAGGACAAAATCATGATGGGCGCCGAACGGCGCTCGATGGTGATGCCCGAGGAGGAGCGCCGCAATACCGCTTACCACGAGTCTGGCCACACTGTGGTCGCCAGGCTGCTGCCCAAGACCGACCCGGTGCACAAGGTGACCATCATCCCGCGCGGCCGCGCGCTCGGCCTGACCATGCAGCTGCCGGTGGCCGACCGCTACAGCATGGACCGCGAGCGCCTGCTGGAGAACATCGCCGTCCTGTTCGGCGGCCGCATTGCCGAAGAACTGTTCATGAACCAGATGACGACCGGTGCCTCCAACGACTTCGAGCGCGCCACCGACATCGCGCGGCGCATGGTCACGCAGTGGGGCATGACGGACGCGCTGGGGCCGATGGTCTATGGCGAGAACGAAGGAGAAGTGTTTCTCGGTCGCTCCGTCACCACGCACAAGAACGTGTCGGAGGCGACCATGCAGCGGGTCGACGCCGAGATTCGCCGCATCATCGATCAGCAATACGCCCTGGCGCGGCGCTTGATCGAGGAAAACCGCGACAAGATAGAGAACATGGCCAAGGCCCTGCTCGAGTGGGAGACGCTGGATGCCGAGCAGATCAACGACATCATGACCGGCAAGCCGCCGCGCGAGCCCAAGCGCATCACACCGCCCTCCAGCACGCCGGCCGACAGTTCTCCCGGCGCGGCACCTACCGCCGCGGCGCCGGCGTAAGCCCATTGATCGAATACAACCGGATTGGGGAGACCCGATCCGGTTTTTT
>PNJM01000312.1 GCA_013821865.1 Rhodocyclaceae bacterium | reverse complement strand
GGTCGAGCGGGCGGTCAATGGCGGCAGCTTCGGCCGCGCCTTCCGCAACAGCCTCGTCTCCGATCTCGCCGCCGTGGGGGTCAGTGCGATCGGCAGCCGCTGGGGCGGGGGCCAGAATCCGCTCATGCAGACCGCAGCGCACGCGGGGCTGGGAGCCGCGGTGGCGAAGGCCCGCGGCCAGGACGCTCTGGCCGGCGCTATCGGCGGGGCCACCGAATCGGCGCTCGGCAACCTGCTGGACCTCTCCCCCGATCCGAAGAGCGGGCAGTACGGCTCGGGCACCCAGGTGGCATACACAGCCGGCGCCATGCTGCTCGGCGGCGCGCTCGCCCAGGGGGCCGGGCGCGACCCCTTGGCCGCCGCCCAGGCTGCGCAGAACGCGGCGGTGAACAACCGGCTGGCGACCCAGGCGGAGCGCGACCGTATACGCCAGTTGGCTGGAGGCGATACGCAGAAGGAAGCGCGGCTCACCGCTGCGGCCTGCAGCATGATCCGTTGCGCCGACGGCGTGCCGATGGACGACCCCAATTACGCCTATCTGAAAACCCTGCAGGAGGCCGGCGCCGTCTTCAAGGACGAACAGGCGCTGCTCGCCCAACAATCCGGTTCGACCGGGGGCCGAACCTACGGTCCGCTGTTCCAGTATTCGTGGGTCGACCAGTACCTACTTGACCCGGCCGCGCAAAACCGTCTCACGACGCGCAGCACCGGTGCACTACAAGGCGGTCTCGGTATTGCTGGCGCCGTGGGCAGCGCGGGGCTGTGCACCACCGGCGCGGGCTGCGTCGCGGGGGCGATCACCGGCACGGTGAGCGCGGACTATGCGGCCGCCGGCCTGCGCCAAGCTTGGAGCGGCCAAGCCGCCACGCCCTACGGCGAACAGGTGCTGCGCTCGCTCGGGTTGAGCCCCCAGGCCGCGGCGGCGGGGTATGGAATATTCGGGATCGCACCCGTTGCCGCGCCCGCGGTTGCGCAAACCGTTGCCAAGGCTGCCCCGCAACTCGATGCCCTGCTGCTAAACGCCCAAGCCAAAATCGGACAGAATCTCGATGACGTCGCGGCGAGCCTCGCGCGCGAATCGACGCAAACGGCAGGTGCGACCGATCGGGTGGTGCTGGGCCGGTGGCAGGGCGACTACGCAGGCTACGTGGGCGAAGCCAAGCTCAACGGCGGTACGTGGTATCAGACCGATGCGGGCGTGTTCGAGAGGATGACGGCAGGGTTGACCCAGATCGAGCGGGACGCTCTATCGTGGAAAGTAAACGAAATGTTCTTGACGCAGCAACTGCAGAAGGGTGTTGCGAAATTGGAGGTAACAGGTCCTTCGATCGCCGAAGTGAAAATGAACTACCCGAATTCTTACTTGGCCTTGGAGATAAAGTTCCTGGAGGCAAACGCAGCCAAGTATGGTTATCAACAAGTGGGCAATTCGTGGGTTAAGGTGACTAGATGAAAGCTATTGATCGCATTCTGGCCGCCTACAGCGACTTTCCACTTCGCCATAAATTCCTGGAGAGTGAACGCGAAACTCTCCGGGAGGGGACCATAGCGCAAGTTAGCTACAAATCGGAATCGCTGAGGCTGATGATCAAGCTCTTTGTGTCGGAGATGGAACACGAAGGGCACATCTATATTGCCCAACTTTCGACTCCCTTGGGGTACCGCGGAGAGGGGGGATGGGAATTTTCGTGGGTGATCGACCGACAGTTCGTCGGAAAGCCAAACCACAACATGACCCCCATCGATGAGCTACGCAATATGGACTTCTTTGCAGCCACCTGTGATGTCCAATTGCGACACGAATTGGAGTGGTTTGCCCTGAACCTCCCGTTGATCGTCGATTACTTCAACCCGGCTGCCTGAGCCGATGAGGGGAGAGGCACTCAGCCAGACGTTCGGCGTCCGCAACCGGCGCCGCCTCCCAGCCGCCCTCGTCACCGCCGGGGGCGAGCTCAGCCTCACCGCGTCCACGTTTGCCAACAGCGCCGGCATCGACACCTACGACGGCGACGTCTTCGCCGGCGGGGGCGGCCACCGCCTGATCGCCTACGGCCAGTCCGCCGCCACGGTGCAGGCCGGGGGCACGCTGACCATCGCCGCCGGCGCCTCCTCCAACACCGGCACCCTCACGGGCAATAGCGTCTGGCTGGGCGGCAGCCTTGTGAACGGCCTCACCGACTACAACCAGCCCACCCCGGCCACGACGCTGCCCCAGGCCTCGATCGACCTTACCGCCTACGCCCCGCCCCCGGCCGCCCCCGCCACCCCGGCCCCGGCTGCGGCGGCGACCCCCGTCCCGGCGGCCCTCCCCCCCACCCTGCCCGGCACGGCGCAGCGTCTCGCGCTGCTCGCCCCCGTGGCCCAGGACACGCTGCTGGCCCTGCTGCCCGCCGAGCTGCGCCCCGGCGCCCCGGTCTTCGCCCTCGA
>PNJM01000311.1 GCA_013821865.1 Rhodocyclaceae bacterium | reverse complement strand
CACTGTTGCTACAATCGACAATCCAATGAAGGAGAACAGCGTGCGCGTCGGATTCTTCGTCACCTGCCTGACCGATCTGATGCGGCCGAGCGTTGCCTTCGCTTCGATCAAGCTGCTCAAGCTGGCAGGCTGCGAAGTGGCCGTGCCGGGCAGCCAGACCTGCTGCGGCCAGCCGGCCTACAACTCGGGCGATCGCAAGACCTCGCTTGCCCTGGCGCGCAAGGTGCTCGACGAGTTCGAGGGTTTCGACTACGTTGTCGCCCCTTCCGGTTCCTGCGCCGGCATGATCAAAGTTCATTACCCTAAACTATTCGAGGATGATCCGGCGAACCGGGCCCGGGCCGAGAGGCTCTCGGAGCGCACGCACGAACTCACCGATTTCCTGGCGAACGTACTCAGGATCGAGCACGTGCCCGGCCGTTTCGCAGGCTCCATCACCTACCACGATTCCTGTTCCAGCTATCGCGAGCTGGGCATCTACGACGAGCCGCGCCGCCTGCTGGCGAAGCTGCCCGGCCTCGAACTGAGGGAAATGGACGAATCCATGACCTGCTGCGGCTTCGGCGGCACCTTCTCGCTCAAGTTCGGCGAGATATCCAGCCGCCTCGCCGACGACAAGTGCGGCAACGCCTGCGCCACCGGCGCCGATGCCATCGTCGGCGGCGACCTCGGCTGCCTGCTCAATATCGAGGGGCGGCTGCGGCGGCGCGGCGACAGGAAGACGAAAGTGCTGCACATCGCCGAAGTGCTGGCGGGCGAAAAGGATTAGCGTCCTGCCATGGAAGTTACATCCAACCAATTCAAGACGCGGGCAAAGGCGAATCTCGCCAATCCCGCCCTCCAGCGCGCCCTCAAGCTGGTCAAGGTGAAGTTCGTGCCCAACCGCGCCGCGGCGGTGGCCGAGTTCGGCGCTTTCGAGCCGCTGCGCGAGGCGGGCAAGGAAATCCGCAATCGCGCCCTGGCCGATCTGGACGTGTACCTGGAGCGCTTCGAGCGCGAGGCGACGGCCCGCGGCGCCGTGGTGCACTGGGCGGAAAATGCAGCCGATGCCTGCCGCATCATCACGCAGATCGCGCGCGACAACGGCGTGAAGAAGGCCGCCAAGTCGAAATCCATGGTGAGCGAGGAGGTGGGCCTCAACGATGCGCTGGAGGCCGCCGGCATCCAGGTGGTCGAGACCGACCTCGGCGAGTACATCCTGCAGCTGGGCAAGGAGGCGCCCTCGCACATCGTCGCGCCGGTGATCCACAAGCTGCGCGAGGAGATCACCGACCTGTTCGCCGCGAAACACGGCACGGCGAAGAAAACCGACATTTCCGCGCTGTGCCGCGAGGCGCGCGAGGTGCTGCGGCCGCATTTCCTGACCGCGGACATGGGCATCTCCGGCGCCAACTTCCTCGTCGCCGAAACCGGCTCCACGCTGATCGTCACCAACGAGGGCAACGGCCGCATGGTCACCACGCTGCCGCGCATCCACGTTGCCCTCACCGGCATCGAGAAGGTGGTGCCGACGCTGGAAGACGCGGCCACGCTGCTTCGATTGCTGCCGCGCTCGGCCACGGGGCAGGCGATCACCAATTACGTCTCCATCAACACCGGCACGAAGACGCCGGACGATTCGGACGGCCCGCGGCAGTTCCACATCGTGCTGGTGGACAACGGCCGCTCGAAGCTGCTCGCCGGCGAACTGAGAGAGATGCTGCGCTGCATCCGCTGCGGCGCCTGCATGAACCACTGCCCGGTGTACCAGGCCGTCGGCGGCCACACCTACGGCTGGGTCTACCCGGGGCCGATGGGCTCGATACTCACGCCGTCCTATGCCGGCATGGAGAACGCCATCGACCTGCCCAACGCGGCGACGCTGTGCAACCAGTGCGGCGTCGTCTGCCCGGTGAAGATTCCGCTGCCCGAGCTGATGCGCAAGATGCGCGAGCAGCAGATGGAGGCCGGCCTCAAGCCCTGGACCGAGCGCGCCGCGCTGCGGCTGTGGGGCTGGGTGGCGGGGCAGCCGGTGCTCTACGCGTTGGGCACGAAAATCGGAGCGCGCCTGCTCAAATGGATGGGCGGCTCGGAGAAGCTGATCCACCGCCTGCCGCTTGCCTCCGGCTGGACCGGGGGGCGCGATTTTCCGGCGCCGGAAGGCAGAACCTTCCGCGAGCTTTACAAGGAACGGAACAAATGAGCGGAGAAATGAGCGGGGAAATGGGCGGAAAAAGCGCCATCATGGGCCGCATCCGCGCCGCGCTCGGCCGCAGCGGCGGTGTGGCGCCGGACGATCTGGCCCGGATCGAGGAGCACATCCGCTGCCATCCCGTCGGCGTGCAGCCGGAGCAGGAATGGGATCCGGTCGAGCGCTTCCGCGGCCGCGCCGAGGCGCTCGCCAGCACCGTCGAGCGGGTCGGCTCGCCGGAGCAGGTGCCGGCGGCGGTG
>PNJM01000310.1 GCA_013821865.1 Rhodocyclaceae bacterium | reverse complement strand
GTGCCGCGGTTTCCCGCGGCCCGAAGCCGCAGTCAAGCAGGAGTCGGGTACCCTCCGATTCGACGACCAGCGCGTTGCCCCGGCTGCCGCTGCCGAGCGAGGCGAAGCGCATTGCCGCCCGGCTTCCGCTACTTGAGCTGCTCGAACAGCAGGCCGAGGATTTTTTTCGATGTCTCGGACTTGTCGACACCGCCCTCGCGCGTGAGTACCTGCACCGTGCTGGCGCCGCCTTCGCTCTTCACATGGACGCGGAATTGCTGATTCGCCGCGGCATCGGACTTGTCGCTGCGCCAGAACGCCAGCTTGGACAGGAAGCCGGGGTCCTTTTTCCTGTCGCCCGCTTCCGGATCGACATAGCGCACGTAGTAGAGGCCCTTGGTGCGGTCACGGTCCTCGACCGTGAAGCCGACGCGGTCAAGCGCCAGGCCGACACGGCGCCAGGCGCGGTCGAAGGCCTCCTGCAATTCGAGCGCACCGACGCCGTCGGCCGCGCGCGCCAGCTTGGCCCGCTCCTGTTTCGGTTCGGCCGCCATCAGCGTCTTGGCACGGGATTCCTCGGTGCCCAGGCGCACCATCAGCCGGCGCAGCATCTCGGCTTCCAGTTCGGGATCAGCGGGGCGCGGCTGCCACATGGTGCGTTCCTTGCCCTCGGAGACATACACCTCGTACATGCCGCGATGGCTGATGTAAATCTCGGTAGTGCCTTCTTCCCCGCCTTTTTCCAGACGGGTGCGGAACTTGTCGCGTTCGGACGTGGAGTACAGCTGCTCGAGCAGCTTGCCCAGGGTTGCACGCACGATGTCTTGCGGCAGCTTGGCCCTATTTTCCGCCCAGTCCGTCTCCATGATGCCGGCGTCGGGCAGTTCGACGTTCACGATGAAGCCCATCTCCTGCCAGAACTCCTTGATCGAGGGCCAGATCTTGTCCGGCGTGCCGGCCACCACCAGCCAGCGCTGGCTGCCCGACCTCTCGACACGCATTTTCTCCACCTGCGGCAGGACTTCCTGCGCGGCGGCATTGCGCGTGCCGCTGCGCTCTCCGCTGTAGGCGGAATAGGTGGCCGAGCCCTTCGGCGAGATATCCGGCACGGCATAGCGCTCATCTCGACTGGGCGAGGTGAGGTCCGGCGGAATCTCCAACGGCGGCAGCTTGCCGGCCGACTTGTAGTCGATTTTCTTCGATTCGATCAGCGAGCCGGAGCAGCCACCGAGCACGACGACGGCAGTCAACAGCGAAAACAGTTTATGCGACTTGCGGAACATTCAGCGGACCTCGAAAATTTGAACTCAGACGGCGATGCCGGCCTCGCGCATGGCTAGGCGCACGCGCTCGTGGCACTCCGGCGAGAGCGGAGTCAGCGGCAGGCGAATGCCGCCTTCCATGAGCCCCATCTGCGCCACGGCCCACTTGACCGGAATCGGATTGGCTTCGACGAAAAGATTGCGGTGCAGGCCAAACAGCCTGTGGTTGATCTCGCGCGCCCTGGCAATGTCGCCGCCCAGCGCGGCGGCGCACATCTCGTGCATCAGACGCGGTGCGACGTTGGCGGTGACCGATACGGTGCCATGCCCTCCCAGCAGAATGAAGGCCAGCGCGCTGGCGTCGTCACCGCTGTAGAGGGCGAAGTTCTTCGGCGCCCGCATGATGAGATCCGTGCCGCGTTCCATGCTGCCGGTGGCGTCCTTGATGCCAACGATGCCGGGCACCTGGGCCAGGCGCAGCGCCGTGTCGTTGCTCATGTCTGCGACAGTGCGGCCGGGCACGTTGTAGAGAATCATCGGCAGATCGACCGTCTCGGCGATGATCTTGAAGTGGCGGTAGAGGCCTTCCTGCGTCGGCTTGTTGTAGTACGGCACAACATTGAGCGATGCGGTGGCGCCCACCTTGCGCGCATACCCGGTCAGTTCGATGGCCTCGGAGGTGGAATTGCCGCCGGTGCCGGCGATCACCGGAATGCGGCCGGCTGCGTACTCCACGGCGGCGCGGATCAGTTCGCAGTGCTCCGCGACATCCACCGTCGGCGATTCTCCCGTGGTGCCGACGACGACGATCCCGTCCGTGCCTTCACTGACGTGAAAATCGACCAGCGCCTTCAGGCGTGGATAGTCGAGACTGCCATCCTCGTGCATGGGCGTGACGATGGCGACAATAGACCCCTTGATCATGGAAACCCGGAAAGCTGAAAACTGTTGATTCTACTCGATCGACGGCGGTTCTGGAATCGAAAAGGCCCGGTCAGGCGAGTTGGACGTGCCTTGCGGGGGGGGCCATCGGGCGACTCAGAGATCCGCCAGCACCTTGATATGCGCCGTAACGCTGCGCGCCAGGGCGGAGAGCGCATAGCCGCCTTCCAGCATCGAGACGATGCGGTTTTCGGCCGTTTCGGCGGCGACTTTCTTGAGCTGCTGCGTCACCCAGGCATAGTCTGAC
>PNJM01000309.1 GCA_013821865.1 Rhodocyclaceae bacterium | reverse complement strand
GCAAGGTGGTCGGGCTCGCCCCCGCCGGCAAGGGGGCGACCGTGACGCTGGACAAGGGCACGGCGCTGGCCGCCGACCTGCTGCTGGTGTCCACCGGCGTGGTGCCGGCGATGGACTATCTGAACGGTTCCGGCGTGACCACCGACCGCGGCATCCTGGTCGACGACACCATGCGCACCAGCGTGGACAACATCTGGGCCGCCGGCGACGTGGCCCAGGCCAGGGGCTTCTACGAGGTTGACGCGAACGCGAAGATCATCAACGGCATCCTGCCCGACGCCGTGGAGCAGGGCAGGATCGCCGGCATGGCGATGGCCGGCGACCCGGCGGTGAAGCCCTATCCGGGCGGCGTGCCGCTCAACACCTATACCTTCTTCGGCCAGCAGGCCGTCTCCGTCGGCAGCCAGAGCGAGGGCGAAGTCGTCTTGCGCGAGGCCGATGCGTCACGCAAGCACTACCTGAAGATCGTCATGAAGGACAACCGCCTCACCGGCATCTTCGGCATCAACGTGGCATTTGATCCGGGCGTGATGTGGGAACTGATCCTGCGTCGCATCGATCTCGCTCCGCTGCGCGAGAAATTCCTCGCGCAGCCGCAGCAGACGGCGCGGACGATCATGTCCAGGACGTGGAGATAGGCATGGGCGCATACAACACCATCTCGTTCAAGCCGGAGCACTGCGACGGCTGCAATGCCTGCATGACTGCCTGCGCCGAGGCCAAGGGCGGCAGCGCGGAGCTTCTGCATTCCCGCATCCAGATCGTCGCCGACGGCGGCACTTTCGAGCTGGCCCTGTGCCGCCAGTGCGGCGACCCGAAATGCGTCGCGAACTGTCCGGCCGGCGCGCTGACCAAGGATATGGAAGGCGGCGTCATCGAATGGGACGGGTCAAAATGCGTGAACTGCCTGCTGTGCACCGTCGGCTGCGCCTACGGTGGCATTGCCTACAATTCGCTGGCCGGCCATGTCGTGAAATGCGACACCTGCGGCGGCGACCCGGCCTGCGTCAAGGCCTGTCGAGCGGAACACAAAGGCGGCGGCGCGCTGCAGTACATCACCACCTCGCGGATCTACAACGAGGTGGGCGATCTGGAAGACCTTTTCGTGCCGGGGCTGGCCGGCTGCCAGGGCTGCAACACCGAATTGATCATGCGCCACACCCTGCGCCGCGTCGGTTCCGACACCGTGCTGGCGACGCCGCCCGGCTGCATCCCCGGCATGGGCGCGGTCGGCTACAACGGCCTGACGGGCACCAAGGTGCCGGTGTTCCACCCGCTGCTCACCAACACCGCCTCGATGCTCACCGGCATCAAGCGCCACTACAAGCGCCAGGGGCGCGAAGTGACGGCCATGGCGCTGGCCGGCGACGGCGGCGCCTCCGACGTCGGCTTCCAGTCGCTCTCCGGCGCGGCCGAGCGCGGCGAGGAAATCCTCTTCATCTGCGTCGACAACGAGGGCTACATGAACACCGGCATGCAGCGTTCCTCCTGCACGCCGTTCGGCGCCTGGACGTCCACCACGCCGGTGGGCGAGCGCGGCAAGGGCAAGACGCAGGACGCCAAGAACATGCCCGTGCTGATGATGATGCACAACTGCGAGTACGTCGCCACGGCCTCCACGGCGTTCATGGACGACCTCTACGACAAGCTGGACAAGGCCATCGCCGCCTCCAGGCGCGGCTTCGCCTATCTGCACATCTATTCGCCGTGCACCACCGGCTGGCGCTTCCCTTCGGCGGAGAACATCGAGGTGGCAAGGAAGGCCGTCGAGACCAACTTCGTCATGCTGTGGGAGTTCAACCCGCGCGACGGCCTGTGCCTGACGCGCTCGCCGGACGACCCCCTGCCCATCGACGAATACCTCGAAGCGCTGGGCAAGTACCGCCACCTGGAGCCGGAGCAGGTGGAACATATCGAAGGCACGGTGGCGGACAACGTCGCCTTCATCAGGAGTCTGGCCGGCGGCAGGCATCCGGCGATGGCGCGGGCGAGCGCCGGTCGGGCATAATCACAGGTCAGGCCAATCCGGCCTGACCTGGCAGTACAACATAACGAGCGGTTCCTGGACGCCAGGACCGACCAACAGAGAGAGATGGAACGATCCTTCACGACTGAAGTCGGCAAGCTGCGCCTCGGCGCGGGCGAGACATTCCACGGCGAGGGCATCCTCGCCGTCACCAAGGCGCTGCTGCAGTCCGGCGTTTCCTACGTCGGCGGCTACCAGGGCGCGCCCGTATCCCACCTGATGGACGTGCTGGCCGACGCGCGCGACGTGCTCGACGAGCTGGGCGTGCATTTCGAGGCCTGCGCCAACGAGGCCGGGGCCGCCGCCATGCTCGGCGCCTCGATCAACTACCCGCTGCGCGGCGCCGCCACCTGGAAGTCGGTGGTCGGCACCAACGTCGCTTCGGACGCGCTCTCCAACCTTTC
>PNJM01000308.1 GCA_013821865.1 Rhodocyclaceae bacterium | reverse complement strand
AGGCGGCCGAGGGCTATGCCGCCAGCCAGGCTCAGCTTTCCAACGCGAAAGCCAACTTCGAGCGCACGAAGAACCTCTACGAGCAGAAATTCATCAGCAAGGCGGCGCTGGACAAGGCCGAGGCCGATTACAAGGCGGCGCAAGCCGGCAGCGGCGCCGCCGGCGCGGCGGCCAGCCACGCCAGCATCGTTTCCCCGCTCGCCGGCTTCGTCGCTCAGCGCCATACCGAGGCGGGCGAGATGGCGACGCCGGGCAAGCCGCTCATCACGGTGTACGACCCGAAGGGCCTGCGCGTGACCGCCAGCATCCCTCAGTACAAGCTATCCGAGGTGCGCGCGAACCTGCGCGCCAAGGTGGAGTTTCCCGGGACCGGCAAGTGGATCGACGCGACCTCGGTGACGGTGTTCCCGGCCGCCGACCCGCGCACCCACACCGTGCAGGCGCGCGTGAACCTGCCCGAGAACCTGCCCGGCATCATCCCCGGCATGTTCGCCCGCGCCCACTTCGTCACCGGCAAGGCGAAAAAGCTGCTGGTGCCGGCCCAGGCCGTGCTGCGCCGGGGCGAGGTGACCGCGGTGTATGTCATCGACGGGAAGAACGCGGCGCGCCTGCGCCAGGTACGGCTCTCCGAGCCCCTCGCCGGAGACTTTCACGAAGTGCTGGCGGGCCTGTCCGCCGGCGAAAAGGTCGCACTCGATCCGGTCAAGGCGGGCATTACCGCAAGGCCGTGATGCCGGTTCCGGGTGTCGTATTCCGGGTTCCGAATTGAGAACCACGCCCGGTCCGGCGCCCGGGATAACTCGAAACTCCAGACTCGAAACTGAACCATGGGCATCTCCGGAAAAATCGCCGAACTCTTCCAGCGCTCGCAGATGACGCCGCTCATCGCGCTGATCGCCTTCCTGCTCGGCCTCTTCGCCGTGCTGGTGACGCCGCGCGAGGAAGAGCCGCAGATCAATGTGACCATGGCGAACGTGTTCATCCCGTTCCCCGGCGCTTCCGCCCATGACGTGGAAAACCTCGTGGCGCGCCCGGCGGAGCAGGTGCTGTCGCGCATCTCCGGCATCGAGCACGTCTATTCCGTCTCGCGCCCCGGCATGGCGGTGATCACCGTGCAGTACCAGGTGGGCGAGGAGCCGATCCAGGCCCTGGTGCGCCTCTACGACACCATCAACTCGCACCGCGACTGGGTTTCGCCCAACCTCGGCGTCGGCGAGCCGATCATCAAGCCGAAGGGCATCGACGACGTGCCCATCGTCACGCTCACCTTCTGGACGAAGGACACGGCGCGCTCGGCCTTCGAGATGCAGCAGGTGGCGCGCGCGGTCGAGATCGAGATGAAGCGCATCAAGGGCACGCGCGACGTATCCACCATCGGCGGGCCGGGACACGTCATCCGCGTCGCGATGGATTCCGACCGCATGAATGCCCACGGCGTCACGGCACAGGACATCAAGGCGGCGCTGCAGCTCTCCAATGCGCTGCAGCCCTCCGGCAACCTGGTGACCGGCGGCCGCGAGATACTGGTCGAGACCGGAACCTTCCTCGAGACCGCCGCCGACGTGAAGCGGCTGGTGGTGGGCGTGGACTCTGGCCGGCCGGTGTTCATGGCGGATGTGGCGCGCATCGATGACGGTGCCGACCAGCCCTCGCAATACGTCTGGCACGGCACGAAAGAGGGCGAGTTCCCTGCGGTGACCCTGTCGATTTCAAAGAAGCCGGGCGTGAATGCCGCGGACGTCGCCGACTCCGTCATCCGCCGCGCCGAATCGCTCAAGGGCACAGTCATTCCGGAGGGCGTCGAGTTCACCGTGACGCGCAACTACGGCGCCACCGCCACCGACAAGGCGCAGAAGCTGATCGGCAAGCTCGTCTTCGCCACCGGCGCGGTGGTGCTGCTGGTGCTCTTCGCATTGGGCCGCCGCGAAGCGGTCATCGTCGGCGTGGCCGTGTCGCTCACCCTGGCGGCGACGCTGTTCGCCTCCTGGGCCTGGGGCTTCACGCTCAACCGCGTCTCGCTCTTCGCCCTGATCTTCTCCATCGGCATCCTGGTCGATGACGCGATCGTGGTGGTGGAGAACATCCACCGCTGGCAGCAGCTCGAACCGGACAAGCCCCTCTGGCAGATCATCCCCAAGGCGGTGGACGAAGTCGGCGGCCCGACCATCCTCGCCACCTTCACGGTGATCGCGGCACTGCTGCCGATGGCCTTCGTCAGCGGCCTGATGGGCCCCTACATGAGCCCCATCCCGATCAACGCCTCGATGGGCATGTTCATCTCGCTGGCCATCGCCTTCGTCATCACCCCCTGGCTGGCGCTCAAGCTGATGGGCGGCAGGCACGCCGCGCATGCGCCCGCCGGCCTGGACAAGGTGACGGCGAAACTGGAGCCGCTGTTCCGCAAATACGTCACGCCTTTCCTCGACGAGCAGACCGGCGCGCGAGATCGGAAGAGCACAC
>PNJM01000307.1 GCA_013821865.1 Rhodocyclaceae bacterium | reverse complement strand
TTCGTCCCGGTGTGAAATATATCTTCGAGGACAACGCCCTGCATGTTTATTCCAGCGATCGGCATTCCATGCTGGGCGTAGCCGATGGGGAGCCGGCGATGCCGGTCGATCCGGACTTCGGCGATTGCGTGATCGTCGCCGATGAAAGCGAGGCCATCGCCGGCGACGAGGGATTGGCCGTTGCCGAAGCGGGCGGCTCCGCCAGTGCAGGTTTGCGCGGCATCGCGGTCGGCTCGTCGCCGGGTCTCGTCCGCGCGGGCGCATTCGGAGTGGCGGTGAGTGAAGGCAAGCGCTTCGGCGAGGCGCGCGCGGCGGGTGGCGGTGTCGCGATCGGACGGGGGCGGTTCAAGATGGTTCAGGCAGGAGCGGGCGGTGCAGCCCTGGTGATGGAGTATGGCGGGACGGTCAAGGCCGGCGACGACGGGCTAGCGCTGGGTGCCGCCGACCTCGCCAGCGTCGGATGTAACGGCGTGGCGGTGGCGCTCGCTGGCGCTGTGTCGGGCGATCATGGCAGCCTGCTCGTCATCCGTTGGCTGGACCCCGGCCAGGACAGCCCACGTGTGGCCTATGGCATCGTCGGCGAGCACGGTCTTATGCCGTTGAGGCGCTATGTTGCGTACGGGAAAGGCCTGTGCCCGGAAGATGACGTACCGCCCATCTCCGGCGGCATCGACTGAGGTCGCCTGACTACTGCGGATCGGCGACCTCCTGTTGGACTAACGAGAATAAGATTGCCGGTTTCCGTTTTGGGCGTCGATCGCGACCGCAGCTTCCTGGCTCGCAAGTCGAGAAGAGTGCCAGCCGCCTGTAGGGTCTCTTCCATCGGACGGCGAACGCTCCGATCTGTGGTCTGTGGGTTGAGTGTGAGGCGAGGACGTCAAAGCATGAGATTATCAATGCTGACCTCAGGGTGGCTTGATATGACGCCCAAACACGATCGAGATGAAACGGCGCGAGCGTGACGATGCATGTGATTGTTCTCTCAGACCATACAGGCGATATGGTGCAGCAGCTCGGCGGCCAGCGCGCGGCCAAGGACCGGGCGGATGCGGCCGCCCATGCGCTGGCGCTCTCGCTGCGCCAGGAGCGCAAGGACCTACTCGATCGTGAGATCAGGCAGGCTCTGACGCGCTTTCGGCCTCTGGCTTTGCTGGTCGCGTTAGGCAGCCGCCTCACCATGGCGCTCAAATCGCCCCCGCCGCCTCCCGCCGCCGCCGCGGTCAACGACCAGGAGCAGATCTGGACCAGCGGTCACAATGGCGAACTGTTGGTTCGCAACCAGCTCGCGGCACAGCTCGGCGACGACTGGACGATGTTGACCGGTTACGAGAACCGTCAGGGCGAGATCGATCAGATCCTGATCGGGCCGAAAGGCGTCTTCGCGATCGAGATCAAATATGTCAACGGCGTCATCCACGCCGAAGGCGATCGCTGGTGGCTCGACAAGCTTGACCGATACGGCAACCTCGTCGCCCAGGGCCGCGTGATTGCCGATGGCCGCCGCCGGGGCCCGAGCCTGCAGCTCAACGAGGCGGCCGATCAGCTCGAGAAGTTCCTGGTCGGACGGGTCGCGATCGACCGCATCTACAGGGCCGTGATCTTTTCGCATCCGCGCGCCGTGATTGCGCGGATCGAGCGGCGCACGGTGGATTTCATCAGCGCCGGCGACAACCTTCAGGCCGCTAGCCTGCTCGCCTGCGCCGGCCCAGCCGGGATCGACGCTGCCACGGCCTCCAGCATCGTGGCCCTCGTGAAACGCGATCATGATTTCCATGCCGCCCACAAGCGCAAGCCCCAGGCCCGCTCGTCGCTGCACCGGAGCTGACGTGGCCAAGCTCCGCATTTTAAACCTAGCGGGGTCGATGCTGCGGCGCTCGAAAAGACACGGCCTCGGCTGGTGCGATGGCAGCGTTCGCTGCGGCAGTCCTGCCCCGGCGCGCGCCGGCTACAAGGTCATCGCGCGATGACGCTTGCTGGCGCCGAGCCGACGGCTCAGGCTTCCGCGCCGCCCCCTGCCCTGGTCGACCAGATCGGCGCCGAGCAGGTCTCCGAGCTCTTCCGTGACGTCACACTCGGTGTGGTTGCCGCGAGCGTGGGGGCGGCGGTGCTCGGCGCGACGCTGTACCGCCTCGGCTTTGCCGAGGCCCAGAGCGCCCTGGGCTGGACCAGCTTCATCATTCTCTGCGCCTTGGCCCACATCGCCTTGCGCCGACGCTATGACAGGGCAATACGGCGCAGCGCACAATGGCGGTCATGGGCCGTGACGTTCACGATGATCAGTCTCGCGGAGGGAATCGGCTGGGGGTGGGGAACGCTTGGCCTTGCCTCCGGCGGCGGGCTGGAGGTGCTGCTGCTCATCCTCGTCGTGACCCTTGCAACCGCCGCCGGCGCCGCGTCGATCTTCAGCCCCTATCTTCCAGCGTTTCTGGCGCTGCTCCTGCCCGCGACGCTGCCTTACCTGATCGCCAGCCTGGGAGCCCCCGATCCTCT
>PNJM01000306.1 GCA_013821865.1 Rhodocyclaceae bacterium | reverse complement strand
CTGGTACCTGTCGGCGCTCTTCGCTGCCCTGCTGGTCGACCACTACTTCAGGTTCTGATCACATGACGCGCTGGATCATCCTGGCGCTGGCGCTCGTTCTTGGCGCCTGCGACTCCAAGCCCCAGTTCGCCAGCACCGACATTTCCGGCGCGGACTACGCGAAGGATTTCGCCCTGACCGACCACACCGGCAAGCCGCGCACCATGGCGGATTTCCGCGGCAAGGCGGTGGTGATGTTCTTCGGCTATACGCAGTGCCCGGATGTCTGCCCGACCACCATGACCGGCATGGTCGAGGCGATGAAGCTCCTGGGCGAGGATGCCGGGAAGGTGCAGGTGCTGTTCGTCACGGTCGACCCCGAGCGCGACACGCCGCAGCTGCTGGCGCAGTACGTGCCGGCCTTTCATCCGAGCTTCATCGGGCTGTACTCGGATCCGCAGACCATCGCCAAAACGGCGCAGGCCTTCCGCGTCTTCTACCAGAAACAGCCCGGCAGCACGCCCAGCACCTACACGGTGGACCACACCGCCGGCAGCTATGTCTTCGATCCCCAGGGCCGGCTGCGCCTGTACGTGAAGCATGGCGAGAAACCCGAGCTGATCGCCGGCGACCTCAAGCAACTGCTGGCAGGCAAATAAAAAGCGGGACAAGCCCGCTTTATTGTTTCGGGTTTCGAGTTCGCGCGGTTAAACCGAGCGAACGAGCATGCCCTTCATCTTCTGCATGGCCTTGGCTTCGATCTGGCGGATGCGCTCGGCGGAGACGCCGTATTCCGCCGCCAACTCGTGCAACGTGGCCGACTCGCCTTCGGCCAGCCAGCGCCGTTCCACGATGCGCCGGCTGCGTTCGTCCAGGCTGGCCAAGGCCTGCTTCAACCCCTCGTCCTGCAGGCGCTGCATCTCGAGTTCCGCCAGCGCTTCCGACGGTTCGGCATGCGGGTCGGCCAGATAGGCGATCGGCGAGTAGCGGTCTTCCTCGTCCTCGCTGTTCGGCTCCAGCGCGATGTCCTGGCCCGAGAGGCGGGTCTCCATCTCGACCACTTCCTCCGGCTTCACGCCGAGCTGCTTCGCCATCGCGCCGACCTCGTCCGGGCTCATGGTATTGAGGCCCTGCTTCAGGCTGCGCAGGTTGAAGAACAGCTTGCGTTGCGCCTTGGTCGTGGCGATCTTCACCAGCCGCCAGTTGCGCAGGATGTATTCGTGAATCTCGGCCTTGATCCAGTGGATGGCGAAAGACACCAGACGCACGCCGCGCTCCGGATCGTAGCGCTTCACTGCCTTCATCAGGCCGACGTTGCCTTCCTGGATCAGGTCGGCATGCGGCAGGCCGTACCCAAGATAGCCGCGCGCCACGGCCACCACCAGGCGCAGGTGCGACGTCACCAACTGTCCGGCCGCGTTCAGGTCGCCTTCGCGGCGGAAGCGGCGCGCCAGATCCACTTCCTGCTCCTCGCTCAGGAGCGGGAAACGTTTCGTTGTCTGGATATAACTCTCCAAGCTTCCGGCTACGGAAGGCACGGGCAGGGTCAGCGCAGAACTCATATCTTCTATCTCCTTAATTGCATTTTAGCACTCGCCGCATTTGAGTGCTAACGGCGCCTGAAGTTCCGGCGTTCTTCCGGGTTGTCATAACATAAATCTTTCAGGATATTGACCAGTCATGACCCACAATGTAATCTGGCGCTGTAACATTTATTCGCGTTTAAACGAAAACAATCTCCGCCGGTTTACGGCGGGAGAACAGCCCTAAAAATACAAGAATCGGGGGGGCAGGGCGTCATGCTGTCTGGTTCCGGCATCCGGCCGGACGAGTTGCTATGGCTCTTGGGCAGCCTGTGCCAGATCGGCCGGGTGCCGTTCGATCCTGCTCTCGTCTCCCGGCAATTCCCGCCGCCGCATTCGGCGGTTACCTTCCATGGAGCGGCGCGCGCTCTCGGCTTCAAAACCGGCGAACGGCAGGCTGCCGGGACGGATCTCGCCCAACTCCCGCTGCCCTGCGTCGCCTTCCTGAAGCGCTCGGACGCCGCGCCGCCGGCAGGCGACAAGCTACCGCCCCTGCACCTCGTCGACAGCGCCCACCCGGAGGCCGAAGCCGCGCCCGAACCCCTCCATCCCGCGCTCCTGCTCAAGACCGACGGCAAGCAGCTCCTGCTCAAGACCGACGGCAAGCAGCTCCTGCTCAAGACCGACGGCAAGCAGCTCCTCTACTTCCGCGCCGGCCGCGAACAGCCCGAAACCATCGCCGTCGAGGACTTCGACAGCCGCTTCGAACCCACCCTGATCCTGCTTGCGCGTGATGCCTCCCTCGCCCGAGACGCTTCCCTCGCCCCCGCGGGGAGAGAGGCCGGGGGAGAGGGGGAAGAGAACGCTCCCCCAAAATTCGGCTTCCGCTGGTTCATTCCCGAACTGCTCAAGAACTTCACCGACAACCGCTTCGGCATCCGGCTGGCGGACGGCGACTGGGCGCCGCTGCCGCCGATCCAGGCCGCCGTCATCGGCGGGCTGGCCGGGGACTTTCTCT
>PNJM01000305.1 GCA_013821865.1 Rhodocyclaceae bacterium | reverse complement strand
AATAGCGGCCTGACCAAACAGGAATTTGCAAAATTTCTGAACGTTTCCCTACCGCAGCTCTACCTCATCACCGATGGCGTATCGAACCCGTCGCTGCTCGTGCTCGTCGAACTCGCGGAACGATTGGACATCAGCTTGTGGGAATTGCTCGGCGTCGAATCAGCACGCAAACCGGCGAGCGGCGCCAACCGCGCGGCGAAACCAAAAACTTCGCGAGTTGCGCGGCTTCCTGCTCAACGAGGAGCATAAGGAGCGAGCGCACAGGGTCCATTCCTTGGTTTGCGCCCCCAGCGCCCGCCTCGACGCCTTGTTGGGTCAGCGATTAGGTCTCCCGCGCGAGGCCGCGCATTCTGATGAGATATTCACCGCCGCCGCGCTCGCCCAAGGCCGGCCTCAGCCGCGCGGAGTCCTGTTCCCGAACCAACCCAAGACCGCCGCGATCAAGGCGCGGAGGCCCGTCGCATGGGGCGGTGCCTCCTGGGCTGGGGGCACATCCAGGCGATCCAGATACCGCCGAACGTCGAACATCGGGTCGCCGACAGCCCTCGCCGGATAGTGCGGGCAAGCCTTGCCGTGCCGCCGCGTCAGGCGGTCGGACGGGACGACCGTCCCCAGGTTGGCGTCGTAGGCAAAGTACGCGCTACGGGGCGGGTCTCCCATCCAGGGGCTCACCAGTTGCACGACCAGGCCCACGGCCGTCGACGCCAGCACGCCGTTCGGCCAGACGACCTGCGGCCTGCTGCCGGCGACGCCGTACCGCTGGGCCTCAGCCTTCAGTCGTTCATCGGTGACCAGCTGCAGGCATCGCAAGCAGGGCTCGCCGGGCATCGACAACACGACCTGGCCGCTAACCAGGCTTTGCCCCGAGCTCGGCAACGGTGTTACGTCCATGCCCATATCGATGTAGGGGATCATGAAGCGGCGGCAGAAGGCCTCGAGTTCGTCCTTCGAGCCGATATGATCGAGGCCGCCGACAATGATGTCGCAGCCCTTCAGAAGGTCACCAACATCCTGCCACTTGGCGCGGCGCATGACGATCCGCGCGTCCGGGTTCACCGCGCGGATCACCTGTGCGGCGATCTCCACCTTCGGGCGCTCAGCCTTCACGTCCTCCAGGGTGCCGCCGACCAGCCTGTTGAGATTGGTCAGGGTGATGATGTCGTCGTCGAGGAGGACGAAGCCGCCGATCCCAAGGTGGGCCAGCTGCTGGGCCACATGCGAGTTGCCGCCGCCCAGTCCGACCAGGCCGACGGTCGCCGCCGCCAGCCGCGCGTCACTGTTCGCGCCGAGGAAGCTTTGTCGATCAAGCCAGGTCATGGGCCCCCCATTCGCGCTGCATCGGCGCGTCGATACGCTGGAACTGGTCGATGGTCACCGGCGGCCGGTGGTTGGCCAGCCACAGGAGGCCGTGGGCGGCGTCGTTGCTTAGGACAAGCAGGCCGTGCGGCATACGCGGCGTGGTTTCGAAGAAACCGGGGACGAAGTCCTTGGCGCTGTTCAAGTCCACGCCGCTGAACCCTGGCTTGCCGTGGCCGCCGTGCGTGTGGACGTGCAACAGCGCCGCCGCAGGCCGGTAGGCCGACTGCACGGCCTTGCGCATGGCTGCCGAGCCGATCTTGGCTCCGACCTTGCGGTTGACCTCGTAGTCCTCATCCGCGACCGGCATGTAGTCGCGGACCGTTAGAAGCAGGCGGTCGCCGAGGTCGGCGGCGCCGGCCGTGAAGAAGCCCACGCGTTCGTAGGCGAAGGCGTGCGGCCGATGGAGGTCCTGGCGGACGGCGTCCAGCAGCCGGCCGTCGATCTTCAGATGTACCGTCATTGCAGCGGCCTCAAATGCGCGCCCAGGATCTCGTCCCAGCCGAGGCCGGGATCGACGCCGTTCCACGACATGGCGTGCCATGGCGCGCCGAGGATGTTGTGCGTGGTCCAGTTCTGGCCGCGGTTGGGGAAGGGCTTCGACAGGAAAAGGCGGGAGACGTAGCCGCTGTGCTGGCGGGGGCAGAGCAGGCCGTCGACCGTCTCCACCGCGCCCGCGTGCTGGACCCGCAACTCCGGAAGATGGACGAGCGGTTGCCCGCCATCTTCGTGGAGTTCGGCCCGACGGCAGATCCGGCGAAGCTTGCGCAGTTCTGACGCCGGGTCCCTCACGACGAGTGCCCCGCCGGCGGGTGCGAGGAGAACTCCATGCCCTCGCGGATCTTGATGTGCTCGCCCGGCTTCAGCTCGCGGAACTCGCCGTCCCGCTCAATCAGGTCGAGCAGGTAGCCAGCCGGGGCGGAGAACACCGCGATCAGCTGTTCGGTTGTGTAAACACCCCGTTCCAGCTCGAACGGCGCCTCCTTGTAGTAGACCGTCACCGTCTTGGGCGGGTTGCGCAGCATCAGCCGCTCCACACCCTTGCCGGCCAGGTCCACCTGGTCGTCGTCGTCGAGGACGACGTCGCCGTCCTCGTTGTCGAGCACGAGCACCCGCCCATCCTCAACCTTGGCCAGGAACTTGATGTGCTTGGCCGCCAGCTTC
>PNJM01000304.1 GCA_013821865.1 Rhodocyclaceae bacterium | reverse complement strand
CCGCCGATACCGACGAAATGGATGTGCCTGACCTTGTGTTTCATAGACAAGAACCTTTAACCAGAGAGTGCACAGAGAAATCACTTGTTTTTCCTCTGTGTTTTCTGTGGTTCAAGAATTTCATTTCGCCAACCCCATGCAGGCCTCTGCGACGACGCGGGTCGCCTCGGGCTTGGCCAGCGCGCGCGCCTTCGCCGCCATCACCGCCAGCTTGTCGCGCGTCAGTTCGCGCAGCAGGCCGGCCAGCTTCTCGGGGGTGAGTTCCTTCTGCGGCAGCAGGATTGCGGCGCCGGCATCGGCGAGGAAGCGCGCGTTGCCGGTCTGGTGGTCGTCGACCGCGTGGGGAAACGGCACCAGCAGGCTGGCCACGCCCGCCGCCGCCAACTCTGCGATCGTCAGCGCGCCGGCGCGGCAGATCACCAGATCCGCCGCCGCATAGCGCGAGGCCATGTCGTCGATGAAATCCACCAGCTCCGCCTCGACGCCGGCTTTCGCATAACCGGTGCGCAGCGCCTCGATGTGCTTTGCACCCGACTGGTGCGTGACCTGCGGCCGTTCCGCCGCCGCCAGGAGCGCCAGGGCCTGCGGCACGGCGTCGTTCAGTGCCTGGGCGCCGAGGCTGCCGCCCACGACCAGCACGTTGAGCCTGCCGCTGCGCGCGCCGTAGCGTTCTGCCGGTACAGCCAGGCCGGCGATGTCGGCGCGCACCGGGTTGCCGGTCCATTCGCCTTTCTTCAGAACATTGGGGAAGCCGGTCAGGATCCTGTCCGCCACGCCGGCCAGCACGCGGTTGGCCAGCCCGGCAACCGAATTCTGCTCATGCACCACCAGCGGCCGGCCCGACAGCGCCGCCATCATGCCGCCGGGGAAGGTGACGTAGCCGCCCATGCCCAGCACCACGTCCGGCTTCACGCGCGACAATTCGCGCAGCGCCTGCCAGAAGGCGCGCAGCAGGTTGAGCGGCAGCAGGGCCAGGCGCAGCAGGCCCTTGCCGCGCAACGCGGCAAAGCGTACCCAGGCCATCTCGTAGCCGCGCGGGGGCACCAGCCTGGCCTCCATGCCTTCGGGGTTGCCCATCCAGACGACGCGCCAGCCCTGCGCGCGCAGATGGTCCGCGACCGCCAGACCCGGAAAAACGTGGCCGCCCGTGCCGCCGGCCATGACGAGGATGGTCTTATTCACCCCGCCCTCCTTGCAGGCAACTTGCGGCTACGTTTTCGGTGGAGGCTAACCTGCGCACCGCGCAGGTTAAGCGCGAAGCGCGGCCGGAGCCAAAAACGTGGCCGCCCGTGCCGCCGGCCATGACGAGAATCGTCTTCATGCCGGCAGCCCCCTCATGAGGCAGCGGTTCTCATAGTCGGCACGCAGCAATATCGCCAGCGCCACGCAATTGGCGAGAATCCCCGAGCCGCCGAAGCTCATCAGCGGCAGCGTCAGGCCCTTGGTCGGCAGCAGGCCCATGTTCACGCCCATGTTGATGAAGGCCTGTACGCCGATCCAGATGCCGATGCCCTGCGCCACCAGGCCGGCGTAGACGCGCTCGAGCAGCAGCGCCTGGCGGCCGATGGCGAAGGCGCGCTGAACGATCAGGGCGAACAGCACGATCACGGCCAGCACGCCGGCGAGTCCCAGTTCCTCGGCGATCACCGCCAGCAGGAAATCGGTGTGCGCCTCGGGCAGGTAGAACAGCTTCTCGACGCTGCCGCCGAGGCCGACGCCGAACCACTCGCCGCGGCCGAAGGCGATCAGCGCGTGCGACAGCTGGTAGCCCTTGCCGTAGGCATCCGACCACGGGTCCATGAAGCCGAAGATGCGTTCGCGCCGGTAGGGGGAGATCCAGATCAGGATCACGAAGGCCGCCGCCAGGAAGAGGAACAGCACGGAGAAGAGCCGGGCATTGATGCCGCCGAGAAAAAGGATGCCCATGGCGATGCAGATGATCACCACGAAAGCGCCGAAGTCCGGCTCGCGCAGCAGCAGCCCGCCGACCAGCGCCATGACCAGCGCCATCGGCACGAAGCCGCGCCGGAAGCTGCCCATGTCGGCGAGCTTCCGCGCCGTGTAGTCGGCGGCATAGAGCGCGGCGAAGAGCTTCATCAGCTCGGACGGCTGGAGATTGACGGGGCCGAGCGGCAGCCAGCGGCGGGCGCCGTTCACCTCGCGCCCGACGTGCGGGATGAGCACCAGCACCAGCAGTGCCACGCCGATCAGGAACAGCCAGGGCGCGCCCTGCTGCCAGACGCGCAGCGGCACCTGGAACACGACCGCCGCGGCAATCAGCCCGATCATGAGGAAGACGCCATGCCGGATGAGGAAATAGGCCGGCTGGTGGCCGGTGAACTTGCTGCCCTCGGCCATGGCGATGGAGGATGAATAAACCATGACCAGGCCGAGCAGCAGCAGCCCCAGCGCCGGCCACAGCAGCATGGCGTCAAGCTCCTGCCGGGGCATCTGGCTGCCGCTGCGCCCGCGGCGCATGGCCCGGGCGGCGATCATGTCGCCTCCCCCGGGCCGCCCCAAGGAAGCGACGGCCAGGAAACCGGAAGCCGCTCCGGCGGCTGAACCGACGTCACCCCCTTC
>PNJM01000303.1 GCA_013821865.1 Rhodocyclaceae bacterium | reverse complement strand
GGCCCAGGGGTCGACCACGCTGGTGATGTGAGTCTCCTCCTGGATGATGAGCTGGGTGTTGCGGGCGATGCGCGCCGAGAAGTCGGTCGGCAGGGCGATGGCTTCATCCAGGGAGTTGGTGTGCAGCGACTGCGTGCCGCCGAACACCGCGGCCATCGCCTCGATCGCCGTGCGCACGACGTTGTTGTAGGGGTCCTGTTCGGTGAGCGACCAGCCGGAAGTCTGGCAGTGCGTGCGCAGCATCAGCGACTTCGGGTTCTTCGGCCGGAAGCGCTTCATGATGCGCCACCAGAGCAGGCGTGCGGCGCGCAGCTTGGCCACCTCCAGGTAGAAGTTCATGCCGATGGCGAAGAAGAACGACAGCCGTCCGGCGAAGGCGTCCACGTCGAGGCCCTTGGCGATCGCCGTCCTGGCGTATTCCTCGCCGTCGGCCAGCGTGAAGGCCAGTTCCAGCGCCTGCGTCGCGCCCGCCTCCTGCATGTGGTAGCCGGAAATCGAGATCGAGTTGAACTTCGGCATGTGCTGCGCCGTGTATTCGATGATGTCGGCGATGATGCGCATCGAGGGCGCCGGCGGGTAGATGTAGGTGTTGCGCACCATGAACTCCTTGAGGATGTCGTTCTGGATGGTGCCGGAGAGCTTCTCCTGGGCGACCCCCTGCTCCTCGGCGGCGACGATGTAGCCGGCCAGCACCGGCAGCACGGCGCCGTTCATCGTCATGGAGACGGAGACCTTGTCGAGCGGGATGGCGTCGAAGAGGATCTTCATGTCCTCGACGGAATCGATGGCCACGCCGGCCTTGCCGACGTCGCCCGTGACGCGCGGGTGGTCGGAGTCGTAGCCGCGGTGGGTGGCGAGGTCGAAGGCCACGGAAATGCCCTGGCCGCCGCCGGCCAGCGCGCGCTTGTAGAAAGCGTTGGATTCCTCGGCGGTGGAGAAGCCGGCGTACTGGCGGATGGTCCACGGCCGCACCGCGTACATGGTGGCCTGCGGGCCGCGCAGGAAGGGCTCGAGGCCGGGCAGGGTGTCGGCGTGGGGCAGGTTTTCCGTGTCGCGCTTCGTATACAGCGGCTTCACGGTGATGCCTTCCGGCGTGACCCAGTTGAGGGCGGCCATGTCGCCGTTCGGCGCCGACTTGGCGGCGGCCTTTTCCCAGGCGGCGAGGTCGGCAGAATCGGGCAGCTTGGCTTCACTCATGGCGGACCTTTCGCATACGGATGGCGGTGCCGTGGCTCATTGTAGGTCGGGCTTCAGCCCGACGGGCGGCAGTCGTCGGCCTGCCACCATAAAGGTGGTCCAGAGAAAGGCCGACCTGCCTGGACAATCGAGACTTGACATCCATTGTTTCACATAATACTGTATCCATAATTATGAATGCAAGTATTCGGATAACAATCATCCAGACGACAATTTCATGAATAGCATCGCCCAACCTGCCTTGTACCTGCAGGTCGCCGAGCGCCTGCGCCAGCGCATCTTTGCGCACGAACTGGCGCCTGGCGCCTGGGTCGACGAGCAGACGCTGGCCGAGCAGTACGGCATCAGCCGCACGCCCCTGCGCGAAGCCCTCAAGGTGCTGGCTTCCGAAGGGCTGGTCACGCTGAAGCCGCGCCGCGGCTGCTATGTTACGGAACTCGCAGAGCGCGATCTCGACGACATTTTTCCCCTCATGGCCCTGCTCGAGGGGCGCTGCGCCTTCGAGGCGACGCAAAAGACGCAACCTGCCGACTTGAAGCGCCTTGAGGCGCTGCACGAGAAGCTGGAGCGCCACGCCGCCAAGGGTGACATCAATGGCTTTTTCGAGGTCAATCACGATTTTCACCAGGCGCTGCAGGAACTGTCCGGCAACCGCTGGCTGAAACAGGTCATCGACGATCTGCGCAAGGTGCTGAAGCTGACGCGGCGCGACTCGCTGCGGCTGGAAGGGCGCCTGAAGCAGTCGCTGGAGGAGCACCGCCATATCCTCGCCGCCATCCGCGAGCGTGATGCCGCCTCGGCCGAGGCGCTGATGCATGCGCACCTGCTTTCGGGCCGGGCAGCGTTGGCGAAGATGCAGGCGGCCGCCCTCACCCCCGGCCCCTCTCCCGCTCGCGGGAGAGGGGAGCAGGTGCGCCATGGCTGAAGAGATCCTCGTCGCGCGCGACGGCGGCATTGCCACCGTCACGCTGAACAATCCCGCCAAGCTCAACGCCGTCAATGCGTCGATGTGGCGGCGCCTGCGTGCGGTAATGGAAGAACTGTCCGCCGACGAGGGCCTGCACTGCGTGGTGCTGCGCGGCGCCGGCGAGAAGGCCTTCGCCGCCGGCGGCGACCTCGAGGAATTCCTCACCCTGCGCGACACGCTGGAGCGCGCCCTGGTGTACCACGAGGAGTGGGTGGCGAAGGCACTGGACGCCATTCGCGACTGCCTGCACCCGACGGTGGCCCTGATCCAGGGCGCCTGCATCGGCGGCGGGCTGGAGATCGCCGGCCAGTGCGACCTGCGCATCTGCGGCCGATCGGCGCGCTTCGGCGCGCCGATCAACAAGCTCGGCTTCTCCATGGCGCCCGGCGAACTCTCCGGCCTGCTGGCGCTGGCCG
>PNJM01000302.1 GCA_013821865.1 Rhodocyclaceae bacterium | reverse complement strand
CGCCGGCGCCGATGATGTACTCGGCGACTTGGCGGATCAGCACCACATCGGAGTGCAGCCGGGCGCGGATGACGGCGTCCACCGCCTTCATGTCGGCAGTGATCGGCGCGTAAAGGGCTTCGAGACTCAAGGAGTGATTTCCGGCAAATGCGGCATGGTAGGGGCCGGATTCCGGCCCGTCAAGGAGGCTTTGACTGGAATCAGCCGCTTACGTATAATGCGCGGTTCTGTTGCAACACGAACCACGGAGTCCATCATGTATGCGGTCATAAAAACCGGCGGCAAGCAGTACCGCGTCGCGGCCGGCGAAAAACTGAAAATAGAACAGATACCGGCAGAAGTGGGCGCAGAGATCACGCTAGACCAGGTTCTCATGGTCGGCGAAGGCGAGTCGGTGAAGGTCGGCGCGCCCCTGGTTTCCGGCGCATCTGTCAAAGCCACTGTCGTCGCACAGGGCCGGCATCCGAAAGTCAAAATCTTCAAGATGCGCCGGCGCAAGCACTACCAGAAGCACCAGGGCCACCGGCAGAACTTTACCGAGATCCTGATCTCCGGCATCTCGGCGTAAGAGGAGCAGACACATGGCACACAAAAAAGCAGGCGGCAGCTCACGCAACGGCCGCGATTCCCAGGCAAAGCGCCTCGGCGTGAAGCGCTACGGCGGCCAGTTGATCAACGCGGGCAGCATCATCGTGCGCCAGCGCGGCACGCAGTTCCACGCCGGCGACAATGTCGGCATGGGCCGCGACCACACGCTGTTCGCCAAGGTCACCGGAACGGTCGAGTTCACCATCAAGGGCGCCGACAAGCGCAAGACGGTGAACATCGCCCCGGCGGCCTGAAGCAACCCCGCCGCGAAAAGGAAATCGGAAGCAAAAGCCCTGCCGTCGCGGCAGGGCTTTTTTTATTCCCAACCCTGAAATGCAAGCATGAAATTCTTCGACGAAGCGAAAATCGAAGTCATCGCCGGCGACGGCGGCAATGGCGTCGCCACGTTCCGGCGCGAGAAATACGTGCCAAGGGGCGGGCCAAGCGGGGGCGACGGCGGGCGCGGCGGCAGCATTTACGCGATTGCCGACCGCAACCTCAACACGCTCATCGATTTCCGCTACACCCGCATTTTCCGCGCCCAGCGCGGCGAGAATGGCATGAGTTCCGACTGCTACGGCAAAGGCGGCGAGGACATGGAACTGCGCATGCCGGTCGGCACCGTCATCAGCGACCTGGAAACGGGCGAACTCATCGCCGACCTCGACCGCGACGGCGCCAAGGCCCTGATCGCCAGGGGCGGCGACGGCGGCCTCGGCAACATCCATTTCAAGTCCAGCACCAACCGTGCCCCGCGCCAGTGCACGCCGGGCACGCCGGGCGAGCGGCGCGAGCTGAAGCTCGAACTCAAGGTGCTGGCCGACGTCGGCCTGCTCGGCATGCCCAATGCCGGCAAGTCCACCTTCATCCGCGCCGTCTCGTCGGCGCGGCCCAAGGTCGCCGATTATCCTTTCACTACCCTGCACCCGAACCTGGGCGTGGTGCGCGCCGATGCCAACCGCAGCTTCGTCGTCGCCGACATTCCCGGCCTGATCGAGGGCGCGGCAGAAGGGGCCGGCCTCGGCCACCAGTTCCTGCGTCACCTCCAGCGCACGCGGCTGCTGCTGCATCTCGTGGACATCTCGCCCTTCGCCCCGGATGCCGATCCGGTGCATGACGCGCATGCCATCCTCGACGAATTGCGCAAGTACGATCCTTCGCTGTACGACAAGCCGCGCTGGCTGGTCATCAACAAGATCGACCTGGTGCCGGAGGGGGAACGCGCCGAGCGCGTCGAGGCGCTCATCCGGGGCTACGGCCCGGTGGAAAAGCATTTCGTCGTCTCCGCCATCAACGGCGCTGGCTGCCGCGAGCTGACTTTCGCTATCATGGAGCACATTGAACGGGAGAAGCAGACGCAGGCTCAACCCGACCCGGAAGAAATGTAAGGCCGGTTTCAGCCCAGCGACCGAAGGAAGTCCCTGTGGGACATCTGCCTCCGCTGTCGGCCTGAAGGCCGACCTACATGCGAAGAGAACCTGCAACGATGAGACAGAGAATTAGCCAGGCGCGCCGCCTCGTCGTCAAGGTCGGCAGCGCCCTCGTCACCAACAACGGCGCCGGGCTCGCCATTGACCATCTCGCCGAATGGGCGCGCCAGATCGCGAAGCTGCGCGAGAGCGGCCACGAGGTGCTGCTGGTTTCCAGCGGCGCCATCGCCGCCGGCATGCAGCGCCTCGGCTGGGCGACACGGCCGCATGCCATGCACGAACTGCAGGCCGCCGCCGCGGTGGGCCAGATGGGCCTGGCCCAGGCCTACGAAACCTGCTTCGCGCAATACGGCCTGAAAACCGCGCAGATCCTGCTTACCCACGAAGACCTCGCAGAGCGCGGGCGCTACCTCAACGCCCGCTCGACGCTGGTGACGCTGATCGAGCTGGGCGTAGTGCCCATCATCAACGAGAACGACACCGTCGTCACCGACGAGATCAAGTTCGGCGACAACGACACGCTCGGCGCCCTCGTCGCCAACCTGGTCGAGGCCGACGCACTGGTCATCCTCACCGACCAGCAGGGCCTGTA
>PNJM01000301.1 GCA_013821865.1 Rhodocyclaceae bacterium | reverse complement strand
AGCACCACGCCGATCAGCAGATACACCGAGAAGCGCGCCAGTTCGACGAGAGCAATCGAGAAAATAATCGCCGCGGCAATGCCCGGATTGGCGCCGAAGGAGAACCCCCTCAGCCAGAAGGCGATCAGCAGATAGGCAACGTGCAGCCCCAGAGCCAATACAAGACTGGACAGATCGAGCCCGAGCAGGCCGGGAATCACGCGCCGGGCCGGGCGCACCAGCCAGTCCGTGACGGCGACGACGAACTGGCCGACCTGGTTGCGGAAGGAGACGCGCAGCCACTGCATGTAGAAGCGCACCAGCAACAAAAAGACGAAGAAACCGAAGACGGCTTCGAGAATCAGCAGAAGCAGGTTAGTCAGCAAGATTCAATCCTTTCCCAGCAGTTCACCCAGTTCGCGACCGCGCGCATCGGCTGCCTTGACGGCGCGGACGATGGCGGCCTTGACGTTCTCGGCCTCAAGCGACTTCAGCGCCGCCTCGGTGGTGCCGCCTTTCGAGGTCACGCGGCTGCGCAGCACCTCCACGTCCTCCGTGCTGGCCGCCGCCAGGGCGGCGGCGCCGGCGAAGGTTTCGATCGCCAGCAGCCGCGCCTGTTCGTCGGCAAGGCCCAGTTCGCGTGCCGCCGCGGCCAGCGCCCCGATGAAGTAGAAGACATAGGCCGGGCCGCTGCCGGAGACGGCTGTCACCGCGTCCATCATCGCTTCATCCGCGATCCACAGCGTCTTGCCGACGGCGCCGAGGATTTTTTCCGCCCGGCCGCGCCCCTCGGCATCGACCGAGGGGTGGGCATACAGGCCGGTGACGCCGGCACCGATCAGCGCCGGAGTGTTGGGCATGGTGCGCACCAGGCGCGTGTAGCCGTTCAGCCAGCGGGAGATGTCGGCCAACCGCGTGCCGGCGGCGATGCTGACGATCAATTGCCTGCGGAGATGTCCGGCGACCGGTGCCAGCGCCTCGCGCATCTGCTGCGGCTTTACCGCCAGTACCAGTGCGTCCGAGTTCAGCGCCGTGGCGGAGGCCAAGTCGAAGCAGGCGACGCCGAAAGTCCTGGCAAGCCGGTCGCGGTTCTCCGCCAGCGTTTCCACCACCCTGATGTCCGCGGCGGCAAACCCCTGCTTGAGCAGTCCGCCGATGAGGGCATTGGCCATGTTGCCGCCGCCGAGGAATGTGATTTTCATGTTGCCGGGTTCCTTGTGCGCTCACCGAAGATGGCCGTGCCCACGCGTACGATCGTCGCCCCTTCCAGAATCGCCGCCTCCAGGTCGTCCGACATCCCCATCGACAGCATATCCAGTTGCAGCCCGTCGGCGTTGAGCGCATCGCGCAACTCGCGCAGGGCGGCGAAGCGCCGCCGTGCCTGCGCCATGTCGCCGGCCGGCTCCGGAATCGCCATCAGCCCGCGCAGCCTGAGGTTGGGCAGCCTTGCCACCGCGCGTGCCAGCGCCCCTGCCGCGTCCGGCGCGACGCCGCTTTTGCTCGCCTCGCCGCTGACATTCACCTGCACGCACACCTGCAGCGGGGGGCGATCCGGACCACGCGCCTCGGATAGCCGCTCGGCGATCTTCAGCCGTTCTATGCTGTGCACCCAGTCGAAATGCTCGGCCACCGGACGCGTCTTGTTGCTTTGCAGGGGGCCGATGAAGTGCCACTCGAGCGTCGCATCAGCCAGCGCAGCGATCTTCACCATCCCTTCCCGCACATAATTCTCGCCGAAGGCGCGCTGGCCCGCCTCGGCCGCCTCGCGTACGGCCTGGGGCGGAAAGGCCTTGCTTACCGCAAGCAGGCGCACGCTTTCAGGGTTTCTTCCCGCCGCCTGCGCCGCTGCGGCGATGCGCGCGTTCACAGCTTGCAAGTTGGTGGAAATTGTTGTCATAATGCGTTGAAAAACCGGGCAAGTATATCACCGTGCCGCACCCAGCCGGCGCTACAGGAACCCTCGATGGACATCACCGAACTCCTCGCATTTTCAGTCAAGAACAAGGCCTCGGACCTGCACCTGTCCTCGGGCCTGCCGCCCATGATTCGCGTGCATGGCGACATCCGGCGCATCAACCTGCCGCCGATGGAGCACAAGGACGTGCACAGCATGGTGTACGACATCATGAACGACGGCCAGCGCAAGCACTACGAGGAGAACCTGGAATGCGACTTCTCCTTTGCCGTTCCCAATCTGGCGCGCTTCCGCGTCAATGCCTTCGTGCAGCACCGCGGCGCCGGCGCGGTGTTCCGGACCATCCCGTCCAAGGTGCTGACCCTGGAACAGCTCAACTGTCCGAAGATTTTCAAGGAAATATCGGAGACGCCGCGCGGCATCGTGCTGGTGACGGGTCCGACGGGCTCGGGCAAGTCCACCACGCTGGCGGCTATGATCGATTACATCAACGACAAAGATTACGGCCATATCCTCACCGTCGAGGACCCGATCGAATTCGTGCATGAATCGAAGAAGTGCCTCATCAACCAGCGCGAGGTTGGCCCGCACACGCTGTCGTTCAACAACGCCCTGCGCTCCGCCCTGCGCGAGGACCCGGACGTGATCCTGGTGGGCGAGATGCGCGACCTGGAAACCATCCGCCTGGCGCTGACGGCCGCGGAAACAGGCCACCTGGTGTTCGGCACCCTGCACACGAGTTCGGC
>PNJM01000300.1 GCA_013821865.1 Rhodocyclaceae bacterium | reverse complement strand
TTTGTCGGGGGCGCGGTCGGCGAGAAAGGTGCGGGTCTCCTCGGCGGTGGGCAGGGTGCCGATGACGTCGAGATGCACCCGGCGGATGAACACGGCGTCGCTGCACGGTGCGGCCGGCACAAGTTTGTGCGCAGCCAGATCGGCCAAAACGAGCTCGTCGAGCTGGGTGTGGGCCGTGGCGGGCGCCGGGGATTCGAAAGGGGAGGCACCGAGCGCCTGCGACAGGAACAGGCCACCGAGAATGAGCAGGGACCTCAGACGGCACGCCAAGTGCCGGGCGCTGGCGGCGGGTTGGCCGCAGGGGGAAGACTCGGGGAGGAGTGAGCTCACGGTGAAAGAAAGCACCGCGCGGCGCGTGGGTCGCGTTGGCGGAGAGAATGACGCAAGCCAGGCGCGCGGGCTACGCGCCGGGTGCCCAAAGCACGCCGCCTAATGGGGAATATCGGGCTTGTTATTGGCGAGGTGCAGACCTGATCGGGCGTAACCGGGTGCCGGAGGCGGCGTCAGCTTTCACATGACCTTCGTCCCGTCAAAGCCGGCCTTCGCACTGCAGTTCAACCTCGGATCGGATAGGGACGATGGGGCGCCGGTGGGAGAGGAGATCCTCTTGAGTGAATACCCGCGCACCGGCGAGCGGGCTGGCGAAGTCTTTCGCCGGCTCGCTGCGGAATTGGAGAGGCGGCAGGCGACTTGCGTCGCGCTCTTCATCTACGGCAACGTGGCCTCGGCGGAGACGGAAGAAGCGCTGGGGGCTTGCTTCGGCGCCGCCGAAGTCCCGGTGACGTGGGTGGAGTGTGCTGCAACGGAGGCAGCGACTCTCTTGGCGGGAGTGCAGGCGGTGGCGTGGCGAGGAGGGGAAGTCAGGCGGATCCGGATCGGCGGTCGCGTGGTTGGTTCCGTGTATCGCGACACCGTGGCCGAGCACTGCTGGCTCGGAGGCATCCGTCCGCAGGTGCTGAGCCTGCCGCGGGCGGCACAGGTGCAGCAGATGCTCGGCGTGGCGGAACTGGCGTTGGATCTGGCGGGTTTCGAGCTGCGCGACGTGGTGCGCACCTGGTTCTACAACGACGACATCCTCGCGTGGTATGGCGATTTCAACCGCGTGCGCACGGCGCATTATGCCGGCACCCGTTGGCGCTCAGGAGCGGTGCCGGCGAGCACGGGCATCGGGGCGAAGAATCGGTTTGGCGCGGCGCTCGAGGTGGCATTCCGCGCCTGGCGGCCGCTTCGGGAGGCGGGCACGGCGACGACGGCACCGTGCGAGGTGTTCTCACCGCTGCAATGTCCCGCGCCAGCCTACGGAAGTTCTTTCAGCCGGGCGATGGAAGTGGGGGTAGGCAGTCAGCGCTGGCTCACGATCTCGGGCACCGCGAGCATCCATCCCGACGGGCGCACGGCGCACGAAGGAGACGCGGTGGCGCAGGTCGATCTCACGATGCGTGTGGTCGGGGCGATTCTCGCATCGCGGCAGTTTTCCTGGAGGAACGTGCACCGTGCGACGGCCTATTTCCGGCATCCCGAAGACGCCGTGTGCCTGCGGGCCTGGTTGGCGCGGCACGGTTTGCGCGAAATGCCGGTGGTCGAGACGGCGAGTGTCGTCTGCCGGGACGACTTGCTGTTCGAGATCGAGGTGGATGTGCTGGCCTGAACTCCGGCGCGCAAGAAACAGGCGCTGACGGGCGGGATGGAAAGCAAAAGGCCGGGCGCTGGGCCCGGCCTGTGATGCTATGAAGGGGGTCGCGAGCAGCCTAGAAACCGCGCCCCATCCCACGAGGAGGCATGCCCGCGGGGCCGTTGGTGGCAAACCAGGTCCGCGGATACTCGGCCACTGGCTTGACCGCATGCCAAGTTTGCTGGATCACCGGAGCAGCGTTGAATTGCATGCGGATGCGATCTCCATCGCTGGCGCCTACGGCCACGAGGTTCTTCTTCACATAGTGGCGGACCGCAAGGGCCGAGACGCTGGAGGGGATGCGCTCGATTTCGACATCCAAAGGGACGCCGTGTTCGTCGACGGTAGCGATGACGGAGATCTCGGGCTGGTCAGCGGGTGCAGCTGCCTTCTCCGCCGCGAAGACAGGAGTGATCAGGGCGAGTGCTCCAATCAGGAGCGCTAGTCGGGATTTCATAGAATCGGTTAGTCTCGTTTTTAGTTGCTCTACCACCGGAGTGATCGAGTTGGCCCGTGACAGTTAGCAAAGGGAGAACACGCATTGGGGCAAGGTCGGACTTTCCACTGAGCCGGATGAAAAAGAAAAGGCCGGGCGCTGGGCCCGGCCTTGAAGGGAAGAATGACTGGAAGGTCGCTTTACGCGAGCTTGGCGCCGAGGCGCTTGGCGGCGCGGAGCAGGGCGTCGGCCATGTCGGAGGGCGTGACCGCGACCTCGATGCCGCATTCCTGGAAGACGGCGATCTTGGCGGCGGCGGTGTCCTCGGCTCCGCCGACGACGGCGCCGGCGTGGCCCATGCGGCGGCCCTTGGGGGCGGTCGCACCGGCGATGAAGCCCGCGACGGGCTTCTTGCAGTTGGCCTTCACCCAGCGGGCGGCTTCGACTTCGGCGCTGCCGCCGATCTCGCCAATCATGATGATGCCCCAGGTGTCGGGGTCTTCGTTGAACAGCTTGATGACGTCGAGGTGCGAGGTGCCG
>PNJM01000299.1 GCA_013821865.1 Rhodocyclaceae bacterium | reverse complement strand
GGCGCGGCAGCTTCCGTTCGACCTGACCGAGGAGGCCGCCGCGCACTGGCAGGACTACCACTTCCCGGGCAATGTGCGCGAGCTGCGCAACATCGTCATACGGCTGGCCACCAAATACCCGGGGCGGAAGGTTTCCGCCGCCGAACTGGAAGGCGAACTGGACACCCAGTCCGGCGACGCGACGCGCGCCTGGCTGCCGCCGCAGGACATCGGCGAGCTGTCCGAGATCGCCCTGCGCCACCTGCAGCAGCGCGGACAGTTCGACCTCGACGACACGCTGCGGCGCTGGGAGCAGGGCTATATCCAGGCGGCGCTGCGCCTCACGCACGGCAATGTCAGCCAGGCCGCCAAGCTGCTCGGCGTCAACCGCACCACGCTGTACAACCGCATGGAAGTGCTGGAGCGGGACCTGGGAGCCGCTTGATAAAGCTTAGCCGCAGATATACACGGATAAACACGGATTAACGGCGATACCCTTCATCTGTGTTTATCTGTGTTCATCTGTGGCAAATATCTGTTTTTGGGGAGGCAGTGCCAGCGCCATGTATCTTGAGCACTTCGGACTGACCGAAGCACCGTTCCGCATCACGCCGCACACCGACTTCTTCTTCCAGGGCGCCAATCGCGGCGCCACGCTCGAAGCGCTGCTCTATGCCATCACGCACGACGAGGGCATCGTCAAGGTGAGCGGCGAGGTCGGCAGCGGCAAGACCATGCTGTGCCGGGTGCTGATCGAGCGCCTGCCCAGGAACGTCGAGACGATCTACCTCGCCAATCCCTCGCTGTCGCGCGACGAGATCCTGTTCACCATCGCCGACGAACTGCGCGTCAACCTGGCCACCAACCGCGTCAGCGCCGTGCTGCGCGCGCTGCAGGAGCACCTGATCGAGCTCTACGGCCAGGGCCGGCAGATCGTCGTGCTGATCGACGAGGCGCACGCCATGCCACCGGAGACGCTGGAGGAGATCCGGCTGCTCTCAAACCTCGAATCGAACCGCCACAAGCTCCTGCAGATCGTGCTCTTCGGCCAGCCCGAGCTGAACGCCAGCCTCAGCCGACCGGAGATGCGCCAGTTGAAGGAGCGCATCACGCACAACTTCACCCTCGAGCCCCTGATACGCTCCGATGTCGGCGAGTACATCGGCTTCCGCATGCGCGCGGCCGGCTACAAGGGCCCCGACGTGTTCACGCCGGCGGCGCTCAAGCTCATCGCCCGCGTTTCGCTCGGCCTCACGCGGCGCATCAACATCGTCGCCGACAAGGCCCTGCTCGCCGCCTTCGCCGAGAACACGCACCAAGTCACCGTGGCCCACGTCAAGGCGGCGGCGCGCGACGCCGAGTTTCGCAACCCATCCATCTTCCCCCGGCCCGGCGCCTGGGCCGGCGCGACGGCCGCCGTTGCCCTGCTCGCCGGCGGCGCCCTCGCCTATCTCTGGAGCACCGGCGGAACGCCGCCCAACGCGCCGGCACAACCGGCTGCCTCCGCGGCAACCCCCGCAAGAGAAGTTGCACCCGGCCCGCTGCAGGCGGACCCGACGGCAAGAGAGGCCCGGCCCGCGCCGGTGCAAGCACACAGCGAACCCCCGCCGCGCCACGATGCCCAGGCCGGCGCCAAGCCGGCCGCTGTGCCGGAAGAAGAGGCCGGACTCGGGCGGTTGACGAGGGAGCGGCTCGATGAAACTCGCCAATGGCTCGCCAGCGCCGGCGATGACCGCTGGTTCATCCAGTTGCTGGTCACCGATGCCGGGCAGACCGAACACGTGGAAAACTTCCTTGCCCGCGCCGGTCGGCTATCCGACACTCCTCCTGTACGCGTCTATGTTGCCGAACTCAATGGCACAAGGCGCCTCGGCGTGATCTACGGCGACTACCCCTCCCGGCAGGCGGCAAGCCAGGCGCTTGCCGGGCTGCCCGGGGCGCTGAAAACCTATGGGCCGTATCCGCGCAAGGTGCAGCGTCTGCGCCAATAGCTCCCGATATGGCACTTGAATGGGCGAATATGGATTGCGGCCATTTTTGGGCAATCAAATCAGCCGGTTGTAATTAAATGTTAATGTGCTATGATCGAATTGCCCCGACCTCACGCGTGAGGCGCAACCATCGGCTCGCCATGACAGCTAGAACAACGACGCTTGCAGCCTCTCTCGCCGCGATGTTTATTGCGGCCTGCACCACCGCACCGGTACTGCCGCCTTCGGACTCGCATATTCGATCCGAGAATGCCAAACCCGCACCGTCTTCGAACATCCCACAGCCTGTGCAGCAGTCGGCCGCGCTGCCCAAACCGAAGCCGTCAGCGAAGGCTGAGACCTATAGTGTTGTGGTGAAGGACGTACGCGTACAAGAGTTGTTGTTTGCGCTGGCACGGGACGCCAAGCTGAATGTCGACATCCATCCCGGCATCGCCGGGACAGTCACCCTGAACGCCATCGATCAGACCCTGTCCCAACTGCTCACGCGCATCGCCAAGCAGGTCGACATGCGCTATGAGTTGGACGGTCCGAATCTGGTGGTAATGCCGGACACGCCCTTTCTGCGCACCTACAAGATCGACTACGTCAATATGGCGCGTGACGTAACCAGCACGATAGCTTCCAATAACCGTGTTTCTTCCGCAACCACGGGAGCGGGTGCTTCCGGTGCGGCGGGGGTAGCGGCGGGGAACGTTTC
>PNJM01000298.1 GCA_013821865.1 Rhodocyclaceae bacterium | reverse complement strand
CGGCGCCGGCGGCGCCGGCGGCCAAGGCCATCGATACGGCAGCGGCAATGGAACGGATGTGACGGCGTGCAAGGTACGGTGGGTAGTGCATGGACTCCTCCTATAGGTTGGAACGGGGTGGTCGGCGGCTGCCGGGATTGCCGGCCGCGCCGACTGCCTTGGCGCGCCGCGACCGGACAAGATCGAGTGGCGGTTGCAGTTCCTCGGCGCGATAGACGGTCCAGCGGCCGAGCATCAGCCTGGCGGGCGAAAAGGCGGTATTGCGTTCGACCTCGCCGATCGCCTGGGCCTGGATGATCTGATGGGTTTCCGGATCGATATGGGAGACATAGCCCTCCGGGTCTTCGGGCAGCGACAGGTGCATGCCCTCCAGCACGCGGATCAGCTTGTCGTTGTCGGCCTGCAAGCCGGCCGTCGCCAGCGCACGCCCTATAGCGATGATGCCGGCGTAGGCGCCCTCGGCGGCATAGGTCGGGAAGCGTCCCTCAAGGCGGTAGAAATCGCTGACGAACTTGCGGTTGCGCGCCGTGGCCGGCCAGTTGTTGTGGTGCCGCGCCGAAAGGATGAGGCCGGCCGGCGCCTCCTCGCCGAGCGAGACGAGAACATCGTAGTTGCCGCCGGTATCGAAGTTGGCGAGCAGGGATTTGTCGAGCAGGCCGGCCGGCAGCGCCTGCTTGAGGAAGGCGATGAAGTCGCCGCCCCACAAGGCAGTGACGACGATGTCCGGCTGCGCCGCCTTGAGCCGGGCGATATAGGCCGTATAGTCGGGCTCGTAGAGCCGCGGCCACAGATGCGCCGTGACCTCGTAACGCACGCCGAGCCGCTCAAGCGCCTGTTCGAGGTCGCGCCAGACAACATGGCCGTAGTCGTAGTCGGGGCCGATGAAGGCCAGGCGCTGCCAGCGATTCTTCTTCTGCAGGTCGGCCAGGTAGCGGGCGCCGGCCGCCATCGATGTCCAGGTATCGTTCGAGACACGGAAGTAATAGCGGTGGAAGTTCTCGATGGTCAGGCGCGAGGAGGCATGGTCGGTACCGACCATGATGACTTTCTTCTTGTGCGAGACGCGGCTCACCGCCTGCGCGACGCCGGAGCTGACGACGCCGCACAGGAAGCGCACCTTGTCGCGATCGATGAACTGTTCGGCGATGCGCGTTGCGACCGAGGCTTTCGAGCGGTCGTCCTCGACCAGGATGCGCAGCCGCGGCACCTGGCCGACCTTGACCTCGGCGGCAAGATCGGCCAGCGCCAGTTTCATGGCGGCAATGCTGTCGCGGCCGTAGATCGCGGCGCGCCCGGCGAGCGGGAACATGCAGCCTATGGTGGCGTCGGCGCTTGCCGCCGGCGAGCCGAGTTCGATTCTCGCCTGCGCGGCGGGCAGCCAGGCCAGGATCAGCAGCAACAAGGTTGAGCGGAACATACCTTCCTCCTGTGACGGGTGTAAGACAGCGTCCATTGTCATCCTGAAACGCATGCCCATCCACCCGCCAACCCACCTAACGCAAAGGGCGTGCCACCCTCTGGCGGCGGGGGAATCAAGAGGTTTTACGGCCAAAGTGAGCGATAAACGTGCTGCTAAAGGGAGGGTATCGAGCGGGAGCCGCTCAAGACCGAGCGGGTGCGGCGCCGGATGAGCGGACAGCGCTCAAGGGCATGTTCCGCGCGGTGGGAAAAGTCAGTCTCCGCAGTACGGCGGCGTTATGCGTTGCGAAACGCCTGGGCCAGCGCGGCGGCGGCCTGCCCGATCGCCTTGCGTCCGGCATCCACCACTCCGCCCATGGAGAAGAACGGATGCACCATGCCGGCGTAGCAGGTCAGTTCGACGGAATTGCCTTCCCGGCGCAACCGCTCGGCGTAGGCAATGCCATCGTCGCGCAGCGGGTCGCATTCCGCAACGATGACCAGCGCCGGCGGCAGGCCCGTCAGGTCCGGCGCGATCAGCGGCGCCCAGCGCCAGTCCTGCCTGTCCGCATCGCTTCTCAGGTAATGGTCGTGGAACCACAGGATGGTCTTGCGGGTCAGCAGATGCCCCTCGGCGAATTCGCGGTGCGAAGCGGAGTCTTCCCACACTGCGGTGCGGGGATAGACCAGCAGTTGAAATCGGAGGCGGGGAAAGTCCGCGTCCCGGGCCAGAATGGCGCACACCGCCGCCAGATTGCCGCCTGAGCTGTCTCCGCCGATGGCGATGCGCGCCGGGTCGCCGCCCAGGCTATCGGCGTGGCAAGCGACCCAGCTCAAGGCGACGAAACTGTCTTCGACCCCTGCGGGAAACTTGTGTTCAGGTGCGAGGCGGTAAGCCACCGCGACGACGATGCAATCGGCCTGCAGCGCCAGTTGCCGCGACAGGGCATCGTAGCTGTCGAGGCAGCCCACGACGTGGCCGCCACCATGGAGCCAGACGAGAACCGGCAATGACTCGCCTGTCATCCGCGGCGTGTAAATGCGCAGCGGGATGGCGCCGCCGGGGCCCGGAATCTCGCGGTCTTCGCTTCTGAATACCGTCTCGGGCTTGATGTCGAGGAGCCCCGCCTTGCGGTTGTGCCAGTCTCGCGCTTCTTCCGGCGACATCTGCCAATATTCCGGGTTGCCCGACTGGCGCACCAGATCCAGCACCTGCTGTACCTGGGGATCAAGCGGCATGCTGCGGCCCTGCGCTTTGCGCTGCGACGAAAGCATGCGACAGCGTACCGAGGGGCAGGTTGT
>PNJM01000297.1 GCA_013821865.1 Rhodocyclaceae bacterium | reverse complement strand
CGTCAGCCTGCCAGCCGTGGCCGCCTGACCAGCCCGACCAAAGCCGGCACGCGGTGGCTCTGCGAAGCTACACCACCAGCAGGGACACGACCATTTTTATTGTCCAAAGCTTCCCAAAAGCGAACCACCCCGCCTTTCGGCGGGGCGATTGTTGCAGACCTCACTCGGCGGTCCTGCGGGACCAGATGAGTGAGAAGGCTCCGGCGGTCTCGGTGTCCTCGATCAGGGTCGCGTAGATTGCTGCCGGGAAGCTCGGATCGTCGACTTTTGCCGAGAGGTAGGGCTTCCCTTCGCGGGACGTTTTGGCCCAGGCCGCGCCAATTTCGGTCTTGCCAGCGAAGATGCGGTGGGAGGGGCCGTTATCGCTGGTGCCCTCGCTGCGGACGAAGCGGACCTTGCTGGTCAGGGTCAGCGTGTTGATCGCGCCGGTGAAGCCGCCGTTTTCGTCCTTCTTGAAGCTGCCGATCGTCGCCATGGTAGTCTCCTGTCGTTTTGTCCGGGCCGCGACCACCGCGACCTCGATGGCGTCGACAAGGCCGGGACGGGCTGAAGTGCACCCGCAGGGTCGAAACGGATGTGGAGAACGGCGCAGCCGTTGCGCTTAAGAAGCTCGGCTCGGCCAGACAGCCAGCACGAAGAGGACGCGGGTGGCCACGGGCCGGACAAACCGGCAGGAGACCACCCCGACGCCAATCGGCAGATTCAACAATTACGAAACCGGCCGCCCCAAACGGAGTGGCCGCCCATGATCCCGAACCTCTGGGTCCGCCTACTCAGCGGCGTCAGCGAATGCGACAGGCTCCTGCTCGCCCTCCACCTCACCGGCGGAAGTCCGCAAGCAGGCCGGTAGCCAAGCCGTCTCCACCAGAAGCCGCTCGGCTTCTCTGGCCATCTCGACCTTGGTCAGGCTGCCAAGCCGCTGCGCCGTCTCATCCGAGACGCCCTCGCTCACCGCCTGCATGATCGCCGCCTTGGTCACGCGCCCGAGATAGGCGGGCACGGTCGGGCTCCAATAGTCCCGCATGGCAAGGCCAGTCACTTGGGCCAGCCGATCTGCGTCATGGATCGCGTTGGTCCGGCGCTCATGCGGCAGGATCAACGCATTGACGCTCTGCCCCGCGACATGAGCCAAAAGCGCATCACGGCTGTCGCGGTCAAGCGCGGCAAGCCAATCCCACAATGCTCCCGCCTCCTGCGGCATCAACCTGGCCCATTCTTCGTGCCGCTCGGCGATGGCGCGCGCGGCCGGGCCGTCGTCGATGCCCTCGGCATGATGCGCCAGCGCGGGAGAGTCGATGCGGATGGTCAGGCAGGACGGCGCGTCGTAGCGCACGCCATAGAAGCCCTGCAGGATCAGAGTGTGCGCCAACGCCAGCAGCGCGATCTCAGGCTGCTTTGCGAGCGCGTCCCGCAGCGCGATCGTGCGCTGCGCCGACAGATCGGCGATCAGCCGATCCGAAAGAGCGACACCGCCGTTCTCCGGCTCGACCGCCGGCACTTCGGCGCTGACGCTCTCGCTGGTGCCGGCCTGCGCCGCCTTCTCGCCCGCCTCCTCCTGCGGCTCGGCCACCTCGTCATGAGGCCGAACGAAGCCGCGCTCGATCCGGGCCTGTCCGTCATGGCCGAGCACGACGAACGCTCCCGCGCGGGCGATCACGTCCGGGTCATAGGCATAGGCCTGCTCGGACAACCTCGCGATCTCTTCCTCCAGCCGCGCCATCTCGGCTGCGACCTCTTCACCGACCTCGTCATGGGGATGCTGTTGATAGAGCGTCTCCAAGGCCATGCTGGCAGTAAGCCGCTGCGCGACCGCCTCGTCGTCCCGATCGACGGCGTGAGGATAGACACGCCGGCAGCCATGGCCATGCGGGAACTCAAGGGCGACCTCGGTCCAGAGCCAGCCCTCCGCCTGCATCTGATCGGCGATCTCGCCGAGCTTGCCGAGGCAGAGCCGGTCAAGCAGCGCGACATCAGTCAGCCAGACCTCGTCGGTGGTCGAGAACAGATCGCGCAGCACACCGCCACCCGCGATCTCATAAGCGTCGAGCCCGAGGAACTGGACGCGCCGATCCCGCCCCGAAACATCGGCCTGCGTCAGCGCCGCCCTGATCCGCCACGGCTCCCGAAACGACCCCAGCGCCTGATAGACCTCGTCCTGCCGCACCGGATCATCGGTGACCGTGAAAGCTTCAAGCTGCGCGAGCGTCAGTTCGCCCTCGCGATAGGCTTGCATCAGGTGGGGCGACACCGCCCCGAGCGCGAGGCGTTGCCGAACGATCCGGAGCGAGACGCCAAAGCGCGCCGCGATCTCGGCTGCGCCGAGTCCCGATAGCTCCAGCCTTCGGAACGCCTCGAACTGGTCGGCCGGGTGCAACGGCATGCGCACCACGTTCTCGGCCAGACTCTCTTCCTCGCCAGCCTCCATCACCATTACCGGGACGGTGAAGCCGCGCGGCAGCGCCTTGCGCTTGGAAAGCAGCTTCAACGCCATCAGCCGGCGCGAGCCGGCAATGACGGCGTAGCGCCCGTCCTCGCGGCTTGAGACCAGCAAGGGCTGCAACAGCCCGTGGGCGCGGATGCTGGCGGCCAACTCCTCGACGCCATCGCCTGCGCCGGTGCGCCGGACATTGCGGTCACTCGCGACCAACTTGTTCAAGGGGACTTCGATCAACTCACGCGACATGACAAAACACCTCTCTCA
>PNJM01000296.1 GCA_013821865.1 Rhodocyclaceae bacterium | reverse complement strand
CGAAAGCCCTGACCACGCGCTCCTCGCTTCGATGGCCATCGATATCGACATAGAAGACATACTCCCACAGTCCGGTGCGCGAGGGGCGGGACTCGAACTTGCTCATCGACACGCCATGCCGCGCCAGCGGCTCGAGCAGGGCATAGACGGCGCCCGCCTTGTTCTGCGACGAGCAGACGATGGAGGTCTTGTCGCGGCCCGAGGGGCCGGCGTCGTGCATGCCGATGACGAGGAAGCGCGTGGTGTTGTTGGGGTCGTCCTCGATGTCGTGCGCCAGGATGCCGAGGCCGTAGCGGGCCGCCGCCGCCTCGCCGGCAACGGCGCAGGACTCGGGATCTTCGGAGGCCATGCGCGCCGCCTCGGCGTTGCTCGCCACCGGCACGCGCGCGATGTTCGGCAGGCTGCGGTTCAGCCATTCATGGCACTGGGCCAGCGACTGGGAATGCGAGTAGAGCCGTTTCACGTCCTCCAGGCGCCCGGTCCTGGAGAGCACGTGCTGGTGGATGCGCAGCATGACTTCGCCGCAGATCTTGAGCGGCATCTGCATGAGCAGATCGAGCGTGCGCCCGACCGCGCCCTCGGTCGAATTTTCCACCGGCACCACGCCGTAATCGGCATTGCCCGATTCGACGGCGCGGAACACCTCGTCGATGGTGCCGAGCGCGCTGAAGTTCGGCGCCGAGCCGAAATGCTTCTTCGCCGCGCTCTCGGTGAAGGTGCCTTCCGGCCCGAAATAGGCGATGCGCA
This sequence comes from Rhodocyclaceae bacterium, assembly GCA_013821865.1. GTDB lineage: Bacteria > Pseudomonadota > Gammaproteobacteria > Burkholderiales > Rhodocyclaceae > Desulfobacillus. The sequence continues at coordinate 1,983 of PNJM01000296.1, read as the reverse complement.
GCGGCTGCTCCAGCGCCAGGCAGGCCGACATGATCTCGCGGAAGATGTGCCAGACCTTGGCGTCGTCGAGCGGCCCCTTGTTCAGGCCGGCGATGCGGCGCAGGACCTGTGCTTCGCGCTCGGGCCGGTACACCACCGCCCCTCCCTTGACCCTCCCGATCTCGTGGGCGATCTCGGCGCGGCGCGACAGGCGCGCCAGCACCTCCTCGTCGAGGCGGTCGATCTCGGCGCGCAGGCGCTGCAGCTCGTCGCTCATCGGCGGATCATGCGGCGGGCAGATAACGCACCGCCAGCACGCCCTCGATGCCGGCGATCGAGTCGATCACCGGCTTCTGCACCGCGCTGTCGACATCCACCAGCGTGTAGGCCATGTCGCCGCGCGACTTGTTCATCATGTTGTGGATGTTGAGGTTGGCCTTGGCCATCGCCGTCGAGATCTGGCCGACCATGTTCGGCACATTGGCATTGGCGATGGCGATGCGGAAATTCGACTCGCGCGGCATCGTCACGTTGGGAAAATTCACCGCGTTCTGCACGTTGCCGTGTTCCAGGTACTCGCGCACCTGGTCGGCGACCATCGCCGCGCAGTTGTCCTCGGCCTCGCGCGTGGAAGCGCCGAGGTGCGGCAGCGCGATCACGCTCGGGTGGCCATTGACCTTGGCGCTGGGAAAGTCGCAGACATAGTACTTGAGCTTCTGCGCTTCCAGCGCCGCCAGCACGGCGTCCTCGCTCACCACGCCTTCACGCGAGAAATTGAGCAGCACGGCACCGTGCTTCATCTGCTCGATGCTGGCCGCATCGATGAGCTCGCGCGTGGCATCGATGAGCGGCACGTGCAGGCTGACGAAGTTGGAGCTGCGCAGGATCTCCGCCACGCTGTTCGCCTTCTTCACCTGCGAAGGCAGGCTCCAGGCGGCATCCACCGTGATCTCCGGGTCGTAGCCCATCACGTGCATGCCCAGCTTGATGGCGGCATCCGCCACCAGGCAGCCGATCTTGCCCAGGCCGATGACGCCCAGCGTATGGCCGGCCAGCTCGAAGCCGGCGAAGTGCTTCTTGCCGTCCTCGACCTTTCTTTCCATTTCCGGATCCCCCGGGTTCAGGGCGCCGACGAAGTTGAGCGCGCTGGCCAGGTTGCGCGCGCCCATCAGCATGCCGGCGATGACCAGTTCCTTCACCGCATTGGCGTTGGCGCCGGGTGCGTTGAACACCGGCACGCCGCGCGCGCTCATGGCCTTCACCGGAATATTGTTGGTGCCGGCGCCGGCGCGGCCGATGGCCTGCACCGATGCCGGGATATCCATCTTGTGCATGTCGGCCGAACGCACCAGGATGGCGTCCGGTTCGGCGATTTCCTTGCCGACCGTGTAGGTCTCCTGCGGCAGGCACTTCAGGCCCGCCTGGGAGATCTGGTTGAGCACCAGGATCCTGAAGTTTCTAGACATGCTTGGCCTCGAATTCCTTCATGTACTCGACGAGCGTTTTCACGCCCTCGATCGGCATGGCGTTGTAGATCGAGGCGCGCATGCCGCCGACCGAGCGATGGCCCTTCAGCTGGATCATGCCGCGCGACCTGGCGCCCTTGAGGAACTCTTCGTCCAGTTCGGCGTTCTTCAGAGTGAACGGCACGTTCATGAGCGAGCGGTCCGCCTTGTTCACCGGGCTGACGAAGAACTTGCTCTGGTCGAGGAAGGTGTATAGCAATCCCGCCTTCTCGCGGTTGTGCCGTTCCATCGCGGCCAAGCCGCCCTTGCGCTTCAGCAGCTGGAACACCAGGCCGGCGATGTAGATGCCATAGGTGGGCGGCGTGTTGTACATCGAGTCGGCGGCGGCGTGGGTCTTGTAGTCGAGCATGGTCGGCGGCGGCGGCACGGCCTTGCCGATCAGGTCGTCGCGCACGATGACGATGGTCAGGCCGGCCGGGCCGATGTTCTTCTGCGCGCCGGCGTAGATCAGGCCGTATTTCGACACATCGACCGGGCG
>PNJM01000295.1 GCA_013821865.1 Rhodocyclaceae bacterium | reverse complement strand
ATCTGGACGCCTTGTGGAGGTTGTGATCCAGGCCATCCGCGACGTGGCCGGCATCGATGCCGAACTGTCCACCAGCGGCGGCACCTCCGACGGCCGCTTCATCGCCGATATCTGCCCCGAGGTGATCGAACTGGGCCCGCTCAACGCGACCATCCACAAGCTGAACGAATGCGTGGCGGTGGCGGACATCGAGCCGCTGTCGCGCATCTACGAAAAGACCTTGACGCAGCTGCTGGCCTGATGGACAACGACGGGATGCCGGAAGAGCTGATCACACTGCGTGACTTCCTGCGCTGGGCGGTAAGCCGCTTCAACGAGGCCGGCCTGTTCTTCGGCCACGGCACGCAGGACGCCTACGACGAGGCGGTTTATCTGCTGCAGCATGCGCTGCATCTGCCGCTCGACCGGCTGGAACCATTCCTCGATGCCGCACTCACCGCCGCCGAACGCGAGACGGTGTTCGCCATCCTGGATCGCCGCGTGCGCGAAAGGGTGCCTGCCGCCTACCTGACGCACGAAGCCTGGCTGGGCGATTTCCGTTTTTACGTAGACGAGCGTGTCATCGTGCCCCGCTCCCCTATCGCCGAACTGCTCATGGACGACGGTTTTGCGCCCTGGCTGGGCGATCCCGATGCCGTCAGCGATGCGCTCGACCTGTGCACCGGCTCCGGCTGCCTGGCCATTCTGCTGGCGGAAGCGTGCCCCAATGCCCATGTCGATGCCGTCGACATTTCGCCCGGCGCGCTGGAGGTGGCGAAAAGGAACATCGCCGACTACGGGCTGGAAGAACGCGTCAGACCGATCCGCTCCGATCTTTTCGACGGGCTGCAGGGCTGCCGGTACGACCTTCTCATTTCCAACCCGCCCTACGTCACGGCGGCCTCCATGCGCGCCCTGCCCGCCGAATATCGCCACGAGCCGGAACTGGCCCTGGCCGCGGGCGAGGACGGGCTCGATATCGTGCGCCGCATCCTGGCCGGCGCCCGCAGCCATCTCAAGCCGGGCGGGATTCTTGCCGTAGAAGCAGGCGGAAACCGCGCCATCGTGGAAGACGCCTTTCCAGCCCTCCCCTTTACGTGGCTTGAATCGGCGAATGGGGAAGGCATGGTGTTCCTGCTGCAGCGGGAACAGATGCAAGACTGATCTGCTCACCCCGGAGCCATCGCACGATGAGCATCCTGCGGCTTGATCACTGAGCCCCCATGTTCGATTGGCTGGCCCGGCATTCCTTCCGTCTCAAGCTGCTCGGGGCAGCGGTACTGGCCGAGATCGCGGTCATCGCGCTCTTCGCCCTGCTCGGCCTGCGGCTGGTGGACGAGAGCCTGTTCGAGCAGTTTCAGGCACGCATCGAACAGTCGCCCCCCCTGTTCAATGTCGCCCTTGCTCCGGCCATCGCAGAACGCGACTATGACAACCTTGAACGGGTGTTGCAGCGGGTTCGCATCGAGGGCGGTTTCGATTACCTGGTGCTGCTGGACCGAAACGGCAAGCCGATGGCCGCCTCCGGCTGGAACCCGGAGCAGCCGCTGCCGCCGATGGATCTCGATATTCGACGCGCCGTAGGCGCCGGAAGCGTGCATCTGCAGCACCGCATCGCCCTGGCCGGCCAGCCGCTCGCGGAGTTGCGCTACGGACTGTCCACGGAATTTCTGCTGGATGCGAGGAAAGCGCTGCTCCGGCAGGCCTTGAGCGTAACGGCGCTCGGCGTCGCGTTCTCCCTGGCGATGCTGGTCTTTCTCGGTTTCGGCCTGATGCGGCGCCTGGGCCGCCTGACCGAAGCCAGCCAGCGCCTGGCGCAAGGCGATCTGTCGGTTCGCGCCGCCATAAGCGGCAGTGACGAGATCGGCCGCCTCGGTGCCGCCTTCAACGGCATGGCGCAGAAGCTGGCCGGGCAGAATATCCAGGCCCTGCTGGCGGAGCAGCAGGCCATCCTGGACAACGCCCTCATCGGCATCTGGCTGGTTCGCAACCGGGTCATCGTGAGATGCAACCGTCGCTGCGAGGAACTTTTCGGGTATGCGCAGGAGGAGATGAGGGGCAAGTCAGTCCGCATCATTTATCCGAGCGATGCGATTTTCGAGGAACGCGGACGCCGCGCGTATGACATCCTCGGGCGCGGCGAGAGCTGCGTTGAAGAAATGGAACTCGTCCGCAAGGATGGGGGGCGCTTCTGGTGTGCCACCTCGGGCCACGCCATCGATGCGCGCGACCCGCAAGCGGGAAGCATCTGGATATTCTCGGATATCACGGAACAGCGCCGCATCATGACCGCCCTGCAGGAAAGCGAGGAGCGCTTCCGCAAGTTCTTCGAGGAATCGGCCGACGCCTCGCTCATCATCGAAGGCGACCGCTTCGTGGATTGCAACCAGGCTGCCTTGGCTATGCTGCGCATGCGCTCGAAGGAGGAACTGGGAACCGTTCATCCCTCGGAACTTTCGCCCGACCGGCAGCCGGACGGCCGCTCATCGGCCGAAAAGGCCAACGAAATGATCGAGATCGCCTTCTCTCGCGGCAGCCATCGATTCGAATGGCTGCATCGCCGCGCGGACGGCGAAGTCTTTCCGGCGGAAGTCCTGCTGACCCGTATCGTCCACCAGGGCACGCCCTTTCTGTATGTCGTCTGGCGCGACATCACCGACCGCAAGCGCGCAGAGCAGGAGATCGAGCGCCTGGCGTTCTACGACGCGCTCACGGGCCTGCCCAACAGGCGCCTGCTGCTCGACCGGCTGC
>PNJM01000294.1 GCA_013821865.1 Rhodocyclaceae bacterium | reverse complement strand
TCGACCACGGCCTCGAAGGCACCGCCCTCGGGACGCTGATCATGCCCTACTGCTCGGGCCTCGGCAACCTGCTCTTCGTTTTCATCGTCCAGCGGCGCGGCGGTCCGGCGGGCGACGTCGTGACCAACGCGCTCGTCAACAACGTCAGCAACCTCACGCTCCTGCTCGGCCTGCCCGCGTTGTTCTGGGGGTTGCAGGTCACGGGCGGCGCCGCCGGCGGCAAGACCGGCGGCAAGGCGCGGGGCAAGTCCGCCGCGGGTGCGACCGGGGCGCAGGTCAACCGGCTGTCGCTCCTCCTCACGCTCACGGCCGTGCTTTTCTTCACCGGCTTCGCCTGGGTGCTGGCCGACGACGGCTCGCTCTCCCGCACCGACGGGCTGCTGCTCGTCGGCGTGTTCCTGTTTTGGCAAAGCTTCCAAGTCTTCGACGTGCTGAAGCACAACGCGCAGCGCAAGGCGTCGTTTGGCGTGATGTTCTACTTCGACCTGTTCGTCGTGCTCGCGTGTGCGTGGCTGGTCTACGAGACGCTCGACTGGCTGGTGGCTTGGATCTCGGCGCAGCCGGCCGGCTTCGTGAGCGCGGCCAATCTCGGCTGGCTCAGCGGCTGGCTGATGGTGCTGCCCAACGCGCTGCTCGCGCTCTACTGGGGCCTGAAGCGCCGGGCCGACGTCGTCTACAGTTCGCAAGTGGGCGACGGCCACATCTGCATTCCGCTCTGCCTCGGTGTGCTGGCACTGCTCGCGCCGGTGGCCGTGCCGCCGTTTTTCCAGACCGGGCTGCTCGTGATCCTCGGTGCCGTCGGCGTGCACGCATTGTTTCTGCTCCTCGCCGGCGGCCTGCCGCGCTGGGCCGGCGCGGTGCTGCTCGTCGCCTACGCGTGGTTCGTCTGGGCCGGCTTCGGCGCCACGGGGTGAGGGGACGCTGGACCTGCGCCCAATCGCCCTTCGTCTCGGCAAAGCGTAGGGCCGCCGCTCGTCGGCGGGCGGCGGCTGGCCTGACGTTCTCGGCCCGGCCCCAAGGTCCGGCAAAGTGGAGTGCGACAAACGGGCTGGTTGGCGCCTTTTATGTAGCCGGGCTCGCCGAGCCCGGTCGGTGCTCTCAGGCCTGTCTCCGTTGGACCGCCCCTGTGCGATTGCCCGGTAGTTAACAAGGAGCGGCCGGACCCCATCGGGTCGCCACTCCATCGGATCGGCTCAGACCGAGGATGGAGTCACCGAGGACACAGAGATGCCACCGAGGACACGGAGATCCGAGCAGGCTTCTGAGGCGGCGCCGTGCTCCGTGGTCTCCGGTTTGCCTCGGTGAACTCTGTGACTGGATCGAAAACAAGCGCGAGCGCGGCGCGGCTTGGAGTGTCCGTCGGTTAGCAAGTAGCAGCCTCGGGTTCACCCGCTGTCTCCGGGCTGAGACTATCGGCGGTAGCGAAGGGCGGCGTCCATCTGTCGCTGCCTGAATTCGGCAAAGTCCGCCCTGAACATCAGATGCCCGTCGGCCCGGTTTCCGGTCGGGCTGTCGAGGCCGACAAATCCCTCGTTCCTGAGGAAGCGCTCCCCGTCTGCTGTAGCCGCCATCGCGTAGATATTCTCCAGGCGACGGATTCTCAGCCCTTCGACGATGGAGAGCATGATTGCCCCGAGGTAGGGTCGGAGCGACCGCCTGAAGTCCTCCTTGATCATGATGCTTTCCAGGTAGATCGCGGACGCCTCACCGAGGTCGGCCTGGCTGACCACGTCGTCTCCCGCCAGCGCGTGCTCGGTGATCGCCCCGTCGAGGTAGGTGGAGAACTTTTTCGCCTCGAACCCGATGAACGTGATCTGGCCGACCATCTGCCCCTTGAGATTTCTCGAACGGATCACGTGGAAGCCGTTTGGATTGGCCCGGAACCAGTCGGTGTAGGTCGACAGCGGGATGGCGTCCTTGCCGTAATACCGGCGCTGCAGTTCGGCGATTTCCGGGAGGTCGGATTCCTTGGCGCGTTCGTGGTAATACGGGGCGATCCTGAATCGATCCCAGATATAGTTCAGGAACGGCGCCTTGAACCTTGCCTGATTGCGCGGACAACAAAGCCACGCGTGGTGCTTGCCCGCCTCGTGTTCGATGATCGGGAGCCAGGTCGCCATCAAATCGTCATCGTCGCGGCAGCGGTCATACACGGTCTCGATGAAATTCCAGACCATGAAGGCATAGGTCTCATACTCGATCCTCTGGTCTTCGGTGGTGCATTTCTCTGGCGCGGCGAGGTGGGGTTTCCCCAGCGAGTCACTGAGCAATGCGGAATACATCTCATCCACCTTCTCATAGTGCTGCATTCTCGCTCCGCGGCTGAAACTCACGGCAGGGACGGGATCGCGATCAACTGGCCGATGGCGGAGAGCTCCGACCAGAATTGGGCGTGGTCCGGTGCGTGCAGGTCGATGGCGAAATTGTGGAGGGCCGCGCCGAACAGCAGGCAGACCAGCGCCAGGAGGATGACTTCTTTTTTCATTTCGATCTTCGCCGGACGTTAGCAACGGCCCGCGCGGGGCCAAGGGTGATTCCCCCGGCGCGGGTGAAGGCCCTGGCCTTGATCGAGGCGGAGACGTGGCCCGCCGCCGCGGAAGAGCGGTGGCAACGCCGGGAGGGCCGCACGCGACCGCGGGAAAGCGGCGCGCAGGAACGGGAGAGCCGTGCGCGCCTGCCGGAGGAGACGGCAGCCCGGAAAGAGCCCCGCGCCGCCGCGGGATCGCCGCG
>PNJM01000293.1 GCA_013821865.1 Rhodocyclaceae bacterium | reverse complement strand
GGGCACGAATTTGATCTCGCCGGAGGCGACGCATTGCAGCGCCTTCTCGGTGATCGACTTGCCGTCCGGCCCCGGCTGGCTCATGGCGACAAACCACTGGTCGGTGAGCATGGGCTCGATCACGGCATGTGTGCGGTCGCCGCGCGGCACCATCAGCTTGTGCGGCTTGATCGACTCCAGCAAGCCCTGCGCTTCAAGGTCGGCGACGACGCGCTTGCGTGCTTCGAAGCGATCAAGGCCGCGATAGGCCTTCGGCGCGTTGTCGTTGATGCGCGCATCCAGCGTCAGGATACCGATCGCCGGCAGGCCGTGGCGCCGCCCCGTCTGCCAGTCGTTGAAATCGTGCGCCGGCGTGATCTTGACGCAGCCGGTGCCGAACTCCATGGCGACAAAATCGTCGGTGATGATCGGAATGGTGCGTCCGGTGAGCGGCAGATGCACATGCTTGCCGACGAGATGGCGGTAGCGATGGTCGTCGGGATGCACCGCCACGGCAACGTCGCCGAGCAGGGTTTCCGGCCGCGTCGTCGCTACCGTGACGTGGCCGGCGCCTTCCACCAAGGGGTAGTTGATGTGCCAGAGCGAACCGTCCTCCTCCTCGGAAACGACTTCGAGATCGGAAACGGCGGTCAGCAGTTGCGGGTCCCAGTTCACCAGCCGCTTGCCGCGGTAGATCAGGCCCTCGTTGTAGAGCCGCACGAAGGTCTCGGTGACGGTCTTCGAGAGGTCCTCGTCCATGGTGAAGCGCTCGCGCGACCAGTCGGGCGAAGTGCCGAGGCGGCGCATCTGCCGGGTGATGGTGCCGCCGGAGTATTCCTTCCACTGCCAGACGCGCTCGAGGAATTTCTCGCGGCCGAGATCGTGGCGCGAAACGCCTTCCGCATCGAGCTGGCGTTCGACGACGATTTGCGTGGCGATGCCGGCATGGTCGGTGCCCGGCTGCCAGAGCGTGTTGTGGCCGCGCATCCGGTAGTAGCGGGTGAGCGCGTCCATGATGGTCTGGTTGAAGCCGTGTCCCATGTGCAGCGTGCCCGTGACGTTGGGCGGCGGCAGCAGGATGCAGAAGCTGTTCGGGTTGGTCGTGTCGGCGCCGGCCTTGAAGTAGCCGCGGGATTCCCACAGCGGATACCAGCGGCGCTCGATGTCGGCCGGCTCAAAGGATTTTGCGAGTTCCACGCTCAGACGGAAGGGAAGGACGGAAAAGCAGGAATTATACCGGAGCGCGCGGCTGCCCCGAGCCGGCGGCATCGTGTTGTCATTCGCCGTCCTTGGCGCGTTCGGCGGCATTGCGGACGAGATCGGAAATCAGCAGAGGCAGGCTGTCGCGCAGGGCGGCGCCGACCTCATGGGCCACGTGTTCGGAAACGCCTTCCAGCTGGCGGGCGACGAGGTGGGGCAGGGTGGCGGCGAGCCAGCTTTCGACGGCGCGCGCGATATCGGGCGGCAGCGGCGCAAGCGCTTCGCGCATGCTCTCGGCGAGGGCTTCCGTGTCCGGGCCGCCGGAAAGCGCCTGGGGGAGCCGGGGAGCCGCCTGCGGATCGACGACCTCGGTGAGCACGGGCACGTCCTCGGGCGGCGGGGGCGGCGCGGACTGGGCGCCGGCGGCGACAAAAGCGCGGTGCCGCTTCATCAGCGCGTCCGCCTTGCCGAAGACGTCCTCGCCGGCCATCGCTAATGTGCCGTCAGGTCGTGCGCGTGCAGGGCGTAGCCCCGATCGCGGTAAAACTTGAAGCGTGCGCGCGCCGGCAGGCGATCGGCTTCATCGGTGCCGACGATCTCAATCAACTGTTCGAAGCGCGAGAAAGCCGGCGGCAGCTCGCCGTCGAGATTGATCAGCACTTCGTGGTGCCGCGCGTCCTCGAGCGAGGCGCCGATCAGGATCGGCGTTTCCGCGGCCAGCGGCGAGTCGATGCGGCAATGGGGGACGAAGCCGATTGCAGGCTGCACCCACAGCATGCGGTCGATCCGGGCCGCCGTGGCTTCGTCCGGCGCGTAGATGAGAATGCGCCGGCCCTGCGCCCGGAGGTCGCCGATCAGGCGGCAGGCTGCCTGCACCTTGTCCTGCGCGCCGTGGTAGAAATCGATGCTCGTCAAAGTTTGCCTGCCCTCTTCAGCAGGAAATGCGTCAGCAGCGGCACCGGCCGTCCCGTCGAGCCTTTTTCCTTGCCCGATCGCCAGGCCGTGCCGGCAATGTCGAGATGCGCCCAGCGGTATTTTTTCGCGTAGCGCGACAGGAAGCAGGCGGCCGTGACGGTGCCGGCGGCGCGGCCGCCGATGTTGGCCATGTCGGCGAAGTTGCTCTTCAACTGCTCCTGGTAATCGTCCCACAGCGGCAGTTGCCAGGCGCGGTCGGCCGAAACCTGGCCGGCTTCCAGCAGTTCCCGCGCCAGTTCGTCGTCGTTGCCGAGCAGGCCGGTGGCGACATTGCCCAGTGCGATGACGCAGGCGCCGGTGAGTGTGGCGATGTCCACCACGCATTCCGGGTCGAAGCGCTCGGCGTAGGTGAGGGCGTCGCAAAGGATCAAGCGGCCTTCGGCGTCGGTGTTGAGGATCTCGATGGTCTGGCCGGACATCGAGGTGACGATGTCGCCCGGCTTGGTGGCAGCCCCGCCCGGCATGTTCTCGGTGGTCGGGATGAGGCCGACCACGTTGAGCGGCAGCTTCATGCGGGCGATGGCCTTGAACGTGCCCAGCACGCTGGCGGCGCCGGACATGTCGTATTTCATCTCGTCCAT
>PNJM01000292.1 GCA_013821865.1 Rhodocyclaceae bacterium | reverse complement strand
TCGCGGGAGTGTATTACCTTGCGCTCGCCTTCATCGTTGCCAGTCGCAGGCGCGAGGAACTGTCAGTGCTGGCGGAATGCCTGCGCTGGGTGGGCGCGGCGCTGCTCACGCTGGCTGTGCCCTTCGCTTTCGGCGCCCGCGCGACGGTGGCCCTGTGGGCGCCGGAGGGCGCGGCGGCGGCGTGGATGGGCGCGCGGCGCGAACGCACGCGCATTGCGCTGGCCGGCCTGGCGCTGCAGCTCGTCGCCGGCGGCTACTTCCTGCTGCACGCCGACGAGTTGAAACACGTGACCGCGCTCGCCAACGACGTCTTCGTCGGCGGCATGCTGGTCGCCGTCGCCGGACTGATCGGCGCTTATGCCGCCAGCCGGCTCGATAAGAAGGCGGCGCCGCAATTCCTCTCGGCGCTGATGCTGGTCTGGAGTGCCCTGTGGCTGGTTGGCACCGGCCTGAATGAGATCGACACTTTCGTCGAACGGCCCTGGCGCTTCGCCGCTGCGCTGGCGTTCGTCGCCCTGCCGCTGGTGGTGGCCGAGTTCGCCGGGCGCCGACTCGGCTGGGTGATGCTGCGGCATGCCGCCCTGCTGCTGCCGCTGGTGCTGGCCGTCGGTGCCGTGGCGGTGCTCGATCTCAAGCGCCATCCTTTCGCCGACGGCGTCTGGTTCAGCTGGGTGCTGGCCTACGTCGGCCACTTTATCGTGCTGAAACGCCATGAGCGGGATGAGGAAAACCTCTTGCTGAATGCGCGGCATGCGCTGGGCTTCTGCATTCTCGCCACCCTCTCCGGCTGTGAAGCCAGCTGGCAGATGAAGGAGCTTCTACCCGACGTCCGTCTGGCACGCATGCTGGCCTGGGGCGTTGCACCGGCCGCGCTGCTGGTCGCCGCGCAACTCGCGGCGTGGGTCCAGGCCTGGCCGCTCGCCACCGGCCGCAGCGCCTATCTCAGCCTGGGCGCCAGCCCGGTCGTGCTTGCGCTCGCCGCGTGGACTCTTGCGCTCAACGGCGACTATTCCGGCACCGCCGGCACATGGACTTACTTCCCGCTGCTCAATCCGCTCGATCTGGGGCAGGTTTTCGTCCTCGCCACGTTGTTCTTCTGGGTGCGCGAACAATCCCGGGTGAAAAGCTTGCTCTGGTCAGGCTTCGGCATGCTTTCCTTCATCTGGATCAGCGCCGGTGCTGCAAGGACGGTGCACCACTGGATCGGCGTGCCCTTCCGCTGGGACAGCTTGGTCGATTCGGTGGCCCTGCAGGCAAGTTGGTCGCTGCTGTGGACGACACTGGCCATCGGCCTGATGATCCACGCCGCGCGCAGGCGGCTGCGCACGCTGTGGTTCGCCGGCTTCGGACTGCTCGGCGTGGTGGGCCTCAAGCTGCTGCTGGTGGATACGGCCCATGTGAACACCCTGGGCCGCACTGTATCGCTGCTCGGCGTAGCGGTGCTGGTGATCGCGGCAAGCTACTTCGCGCCGACGCCGCCGAAGGATGTGGCGGCGGGTGAGGAAAATTAGCGCAGCCTCTCAAGTATCCCGTCCAGCTGGTCCAGGCTGGAGAAATGAATGGCAAGCTGGCCGGCGCCCTTGGCGCCGGCCTTGATCTTCACCTGGGCACCGAGGATATCGGCGAGCTCTTCCTCCAGGCGCGCGACGTCGCGGTCCTCCCTTTTCGGTGCTGCCTTCTGCTCGGGCGGATTAAGCTCATGCTGCACCATGCGCTCGGCCTCGCGCACCGAGTAGCCCTTGGCGGCGATGCGGTGGGCGAGCTGCAGCTGGCTGGCCTTCGCCAGCGGCAGCAGGGCGCGGGCATGGCCCATGTCGATCTTGCCTTCCATGAGCAGGTCCTGCACCGGCTTGGCCAGGTGCAGCAGGCGCAGCAGGTTGCTCGCCGCCGGGCGCGAACGGCCGACCGCGTCCGCTGCCTGCTGGTGCGTCATGCCGAATTCGTCGATGAGGCGCTGGATGCCCATGGCCTCTTCCAGCGGGTTGAGGTTCTCGCGCTGGATGTTCTCGATAAGCGACATGGCGAGCGCCGCGTCGTCCGGAATCTCGCGCACCAGCACCGGCACCTCGGACAGGCCGGCGAGCTGCGAAGCGCGCCAGCGCCGCTCGCCGGCGATGATCTCGTAGCGGCCGCCACTGACGGGACGCGCCAGGATCGGCTGCATGACGCCCTGGGCCTTGATGGAGGCCGCCAGTTCGTTGAGCGACTCCTGGTCCATGTGCGTGCGCGGCTGGTACTTGCCGGGTTGCAGGTATTCGACGCGCAGGGTTTCCTGGCGTGTCGGCTCGGCGCTGTTGCCTGCCAGGAGGGCGTCGAGCCCGCGTCCGAGTCCCTTGGGTTTTGTTGCCATGATTTTTCTCCCTAGAACGTCTTCACGCGCTCGATCAGCTCGGCGGCGAAAGCAAGATAGGCCTGCGCGCCTTTCGCGGCGCGGTCGAAGATCACGCCGGGCAGGCCGTAGCTGGGCGCCTCCGCCAGGCGCACGTTGCGCGGCACGATGGATTTGAAGACCTTGTCGCCGAAGTGCTGCTCCAGCTGGGCGCTCACCTGATTGGACAGTGTGCTGCGAGTGTCGAACATGACGCGCAGCAGGCCGATGATCTTGAGATCCGGGTTGAGGTTGGCGTGCACCTTCTTGATGGTGTTGACCAGATCGGACAGGCCTTCCAGCGCGTAGTACTCGCATTGCATCGGAATGATGACGCC
>PNJM01000291.1 GCA_013821865.1 Rhodocyclaceae bacterium | reverse complement strand
CGGACTTCTCGATCAACCTGATCCCGCACACCATTGCGGCAACCACGCTCAAGCACCTTGCCGCCGGCTCCAGGGTCAATCTCGAGATCGACCTCGTCGCCCGCTACATCGAGCGCATGATGACCGCGGATGCACAGACATGACAGCTCTCTCACCCATTCAGGATATCGTTGCCGACATCCGCGCCGGACGCATGGTCGTGCTCGTCGACGAGGAGGACCGCGAGAACGAAGGCGACCTCGTCGTCGCCGCCGAACACGTCACGCCGGAAGCCATCAACTTCATGGCCAAGCACGGCCGCGGCCTGATCTGCCTGACGCTGACCGAGGCACGCTGCCGCCAGCTCAACCTGCCGCTCATGGTGCGCGACAACCGCTCCCCGCACGGCACGGCGTTCACGCTCTCCATCGAGGCCGCCGAAGGCGTCACCACCGGCATCTCGGCCCATGATCGCGCCCGCACCGTGCAGGCGGCCGTGACGAAGAACGCCAAACCCTCCGACATCGTCCAGCCCGGCCACATCTTTCCGCTCATGGCGCAGAACGGCGGCGTGCTGGTGCGCGCCGGCCACACCGAGGCCGGCTGCGACCTGGCGCAGCTGGCCGGCTGCGAGCCGGCCGCGGTGATCTGCGAGATCCTCAAGGACGACGGCACCATGGCACGCCTGCCGGATCTGGTCGAGTTCGCCAGGACGCACAAGCTCAAGATCGGCGCGATCGCGGATCTGATCCACTACCGCAGCGCCAACGAGCGCCTGGTCGAACTGGTGGCGGACAAGGAGATCATCTGCGCCCACGGCAGCTTCCGCCTGCGCGCCTTCCGCGACAAGACTTCCGATCAGGTGCATCTTGCGCTGGTCAAGGGAAACATCCAGCCGGATCGCGAAACCCTGGTGAGGGTGCATGAGCCGATCTCGGTGCTCGATTTTCTCGACTGCCAGAACCAGCGCCACAGTTTCACCGTGGAGCAGGCGATGGAGGCCATCGCCGCGCACGGGACCGGCGTCATCGTTCTCATGCGGCGGATCGAGTCCGGCCAGGATCTGCTCGCCATGCTGCAGAACGACGCCCCGTCCTCGGCGCCGTCGTTCACCTGGGATCCGCGCGTCTACGGCATCGGCGCACAGATCCTGCGCGAACTCAACGTCGGCAAGATGCGGCTGCTGGCCAAGCCCCGCAAGATGCCGAGCATGACCGGCTTCGGCCTCGAAATCACCGGTTATCTCACACGCGAGGAGGCAAAGCTCTGACCATGGCCCGCTATGACAACATCCTCGAACTCGATCCCGACCTGCAAGGCAGCGGACTGCGCGTCGGCCTCGTCATGAGCCGCTTCAACAGAGACGTGGGCGAAGGCCTGCTCGGCGGCTGCTCGGCGGAACTCATCCGGCTGGGCGTGCGCGAGAGCGACATGCAGCTCGCCACCGTGCCCGGCGCGCTGGAGCTGCCGCTGGGCCTGAAGGCGATGGCGCAAAGCGGCAAGTTCGACGCGCTGGTGGCGCTGGGCTGCGTCATCCGCGGCGAGACCTACCATTTCGAGATCGTTGCCAACGAATCCGCGCGCGGCATCACCGAGGTGCAGCTCGCCACCGGCGTGCCCATCGCCAACGCCGTGCTCACCACGGAGGATGACGACCAGGCGCTGGCGCGCATGCGGCAGAAGGGCATGGAAGCCGCCCAGGCCGCCGTCGAGATGGCTAACCTGCTGAAGCAGGTTAGCCGAAAATGACCGCTCACCCCCCTTCCCCCGCCCCATGGGCGGGGGTGACCAGTCACCTCCCCCGCCTGGCGGGGGAGGAGGGGAGGGGGTGTTGTCATTTGACATGGCCGGAGGCCATATGAAATCCCCCCGCCGCCGCTCGCGGGAGTTCGCGCTGCAAGGCCTCTACCAGTGGCAGATGACCGGCAACGAACTGCCGGCCATCGAGGCGCATCTGGCCGGCGTCGGCGGCTTCGAGAAGGCCGACCGCGAACTCTTCAACCTGCTCCTGCGCACCACGGTGGGCGAAGCGGCGGAACTGCAGGCCCTGATCGAGCCGCATCTTGACCGGCCCTACGCCGAGCTCTCGCCCGTCGAGCGCGCCGTGCTCCTGCTTGCCGCCTGCGAGTTCAGGCATCACCTGGAGGCGCCCTACAAGGTCGTGCTGAACGAGGCCATCGAACTGGCCAAGTCCTACGGCGGCACCGACGGGCACAAATATGTGAACGGCGTGCTGGACAAGCTGGCCGCGACGCTGCGGCCGGCGGAGATGGCCAAAGGCAATCGGAGCCATAGTGCCCAACGCAAAGGAACGGAGTGATCATGGAATCCGGCAAACCGGAACACACTGAAGAACAGGAAGAACAGCGCAAGGCGAAACACCTGCTTGCCGACTGGTGGATCTACGTTTTCTTCGCCTTCTTCATCGGCGGCCTCTTCTTCCTGACCTACGCCCTCACGCTGCGCGGCGACATCATCAACGACTTCGAGAAGAAGCGCTCGGCCGCCCCGGCGTCTGTCTACGCTTCGGCGCAAGCCGCGCCCGGCCGGACTGCATGACCCGGCGCGGAGCACCGCCCGCTCCCCCGGTGCGGCGGACGCCGGAATGAAACGCCTGTCCGCATGCCCTCCGAATTCGAACTGATCGCGCGCCACTTCACCCGTCCCGTGCGCCACACGGTGCTCGGCGTGGGTGATGACGGCGCCGTCGTCCGCCCGACCCCGGGCACGGATCTGGTGGTGACCACCGACATGCTGGTG
>PNJM01000290.1 GCA_013821865.1 Rhodocyclaceae bacterium | reverse complement strand
CGCACCCGCCACATCTCGGCGGCGATTCCGAACAACCGGGCCACGCGCTGGCTGTACACCCGCGCCACGCGCCATATCGTCACCACCGGCGAGAAGCTGCGCGAGCAGTTGATCCGGCACAACGGCTATCCGGCGCAGCGGATCACCTCGGTTCCCACCGGCATCGACACCGCCCGCTTCCTGCCCGGCGACAAGGATGCGGCGCGCCGGCAGCTCGGGCTGGACGAATCGAAACACTACATCGGCATCGTCGCGACCCTGCGCAGCTGGAAAGGCCACCATCACCTGCTGGAAGCCTTCGCCTGGCTGAACGCGCCGGAGTGGCGCCTGCTCATCGTCGGCGACGGGCCGCGGCGAGAGTTCATCGGGAAAATGGTGGCGGATCTGGGCCTCGCCGATCGCGTGCGCCTGGTCGGCCACCAGGACAACGCCGAACTCTGGCTGCAGGCGCTCGACATCTTCTGCCTGCCGTCTTACGCCAACGAGGGTGTGCCGCAGGCCATCCTGCAGGCCATGCTGACCGGCCTGCCGGTCGTCACCACGGCGGTGGGGAGCATCGGCGAGGTGGTGACGCATGAAACAACGGGGCTCATCGTGCCGCGCGAGCACCCGGAACGGCTGGCAAAGGCCCTGCAGCGGCTGATCGTCGATCCCGCGCTTGCCGCCCGGCTCGGCGCCGCCGCGCGTGCCGAAGCGATTCAACGCTTCGGGCTGGAGCCGATGCTGGACGGCATGGAGCGCGTCTTTGCCGAGGTTTCCGGAAAGCGATGAAAAAGGGGCTGGCAAAACACTGGCAGCGGCTGAAGCGCAGCCTGGGCAGGCGCTATCGGGAGTGGAAACTGCCGCGCGCCTGCGAGCGCCTGGGCACGCGCTACGGCGGTTGGTGGATCGACCGCCGCGCGGTCAGAAAAAATCCCTTGCTTGTCGATTGCGGGCTGGGCGTGGATATCAGCTTTCCGACGGCCTTTCTGGCGCGCTTCGGCGGGGAGGCGGTCGGCATCGATCCCAACCCCCGCAGCATCAGCTACTGCCAGACGCACAAGCCGCCGGGCATGTCGGTCTGGGCGCGCGCCTTCTGGCATGAAGCGGGCCATAAGCTGACTTTCCATCTGCCGCGTCCTCCGGAGCAGCTGCCCAAGGGCGCCGATGGCGTCTCGGGGAGCCTGCTGAGGAGCCACAACTACACCGGCGAAGACACGGTCGAGGTTCTTACCACCTCGCTGGAGGAAGTGCTCGGCGCCACCGGCAGGGACGAGTGCGACATCCTCAAGATGGACATCGAGGGAGCCGAGTACGAGGTGCTGTCCGATCTGTGCCGCAGCGGGGCGATCCGCAAGGCGAGGCAGGTGCTGATCGAGTTTCACCACCACTGCACCAGCCATCCCGTCGAAGATACGTTGAATGCCGTCGCCGCCATTCAGGCCAGCGGGTTCACGCTCATCCATACCGAAAGCCGAAACTACATTTTCCGCAGGTCCGATCTTGTCTGAGGGGGCCGTCCGCAGGATCCTGGTCATCAATGTCTCCCGCATCGGGGATACGCTGCTGGTAACGCCGGCGATCCGCGCCATCGCGACAGCCTATCCCGCTGCCCGCATTACTTGCCTGGGGCATCCCAAACGCGTGGAGATCCTGGAGAATTTGCCCTTTATCGGCCGCGTCGGCGCGATCACCAAGCAACGCGCCCGCCTCATGGGCTGGCTGGGGCGCAAACGCTATGACATCGCCTTTGTCTACGGCAACGACCGGCCGCTGATCGATTACGCGCTGCGGGTGGCCCGAAAGGTCGTCGCGTTCCGGCAGGGAGACGGGCGCATCGACTCACGCCTCTACAAGGCCGCCGAGCCCGCCCCCTTTCAAAGCCTGCATTCCGTCCCGCTGCATCTGGCGCTGCCGGCGGCCGCGGGCATCCCGCCTGCCGGCCATGCCCTGGATTATCGCGTGACCGAGGCGGAGGACCGCTGGGCCAGGAGCCTCCTGCAGCAGCAGTTGCCGAGCACCGCCGGACCGCTGATCGGGCTGCAGGTGGCGAGCTTCCCCACCAAGGCCTATCGGGATTGGCCTGTCGAAAGCTTCATATCGCTCTGCCGGCGGATTCTCGACCGATATCCGGGAGCCCATTTCCTGATTTTCGGCGGCGCCCTGGAGCGGGACCGCACCGAGGAAGTGCACCGGCGTTTCCCGGCCAGCTCCAGCCTGTTCGCGGGCAGGCTCAGCCTGCGCCAGACGGCGGCGCTGATGAAGCAAGTGGACCTCTACATCGGCGTGGATACGGGGCCCACCCACATCATGGGCGCGCTGGGCATCCCGATGGTGGCGCTGTATCACTGCTACTCGCCGAGCCGATTAATCGCGCCGCTGGAGCACCCCTGCCTTTATGCCGTCGACCACCCGCGCGCCGGGCCGGGCTGCTCGCCCGAGGTGCCGATGGCGGAGATCAGCGTCGACACGGTCTGGGAAAAAGTCGCCGCGGCGCTGGCGGAGCATCCGCCGGGGAACCCTGCCCCGTGAAAATCGCCTTCGTCACGACGAACCTGCGCGGCGGTGGCGCCGAAAAGGCGCTGCTCAAGCTCGCCGCGGCCCTGGCCGGCCGGCGGCACGAGGTGCATGTCATCCTGCTCGAGCAGGTCGTCGAACATGCGATCGATATGTCGTTCCGCCTGCATGCCCTGTCGCGGCCCGGGCAGCAGGTATCGAAAGGATTCCTCGGCAAGTTCCTCGCAGCGCGGAAGCTGGCGCGCCTGCATCGCCGGCTCGAGCGCGACGCGCCCTTCGACATGACGATATCGA
>PNJM01000289.1 GCA_013821865.1 Rhodocyclaceae bacterium | reverse complement strand
GGACAAAACACCGCGATGGTCGTTCCCGGGCCGAGGGGCGACCGGACCTTCTTCGGTTCTGATGCGCTCGCATCCATGACCGCCTTCCTCCGGTTCCGACCGCCCAGCATCGAACGTTTCGACCGTTCCGGCGTCGACCAGACTGTTCAACGTCCGGCAGGTGCTGCGGTTCCGGTTTCGGATGGCCCAAGCGGGAGAGGCCGCCGCCTCATGCAAGTCCGCATCCGCGCGCCGATCCGGAACCAAATCAGCCGCCCGGTGTTGAAAATCCCAGCCCGACGGACGACCACCCCTGATGTTCTCGCTCCTGACACCGCTCATTCGTCGTCTCCGGCCTTACCAACCGTTAGACCAGACAGCGTTCCGCACCGGCGAGACCCTGCCGCGTTTCGTCTGGCGCATCACCGGCGTGCACCAATTCTACATCGGCATCCTGGCGATGGGGGTGGCGCTGCTCAACTTCGTGCCTATCGATCTGCAGAAGCGCATCGTCGACGGGCCGGTCATGAGCCGTGAATTGGATGGATTGCTGCTGCTCGGAGGCTTGTATCTGGCGGCGGTCCTGGCGCAGGCCGCCCTCAAATATACCCTGCTGGTCTATCAGGGCTGGATCAGCGAGAGCGCGATCGCGGTGTCGCGCAGCCAGCTCGCCTCGGCGGCGGCCGACAGCGCGTCGGAGGAGACCACGACCAGCGGCCAGACCGCCAACGTGGTCGGCGCCGAGATCGACCGGGTGTGCGGCTTCATCGGCACCAGCATTTCCGAATTCGTCGTCAACCTCACCATGCTGGTGGCGATCTCCGGCTACATGCTCTACATCCAGCCGGTCATCGCGATGTTCGCCCTGGCGTTCCTCGTTCCCCAAGCGGTTCTGGCGACCTATCTGCAGGCCCAGCTCAATGTGCTGTTCGAGAGGCAGATCGGGCTGGTGAGGAAACTCGGCGACGAGGTCGTCGCGCAGGCCTCGAGCGACCCCGACAAGCCCGGCAACGAGTTTCGCACGATCTGGGTGATCTACCGCAACCGCATCCGCTTCTATTTCCTGAAATACGGCCTGAAGACGCTGCTCAACCTCGCCAATGCGATGGGACCGCTGACCGTGGTCGTGGTGGGCGGCTACATGGTCATCCAGGGCTTGACCACGATCGGTACGGTGGTGGCGTTCGTGTCGGGATTCGAGCGGCTGTCCGGGCCGCTGCGCGATCTGCTCAATTTCTACCGCGAGGCGCAGCAGGCGAAGGTTCAGCATGGACTGATTTTGCGGTGGGTCGAGGCGGCGGAGCCCGCCTGAGGGTGCCGCGACGCTCGCGCATCTCCGGATGCGATCGCAGGCGTGCTCGCCGGCCGTCATGACCGGCGACGGTGGGGCGGCTCGGTCCGCAGGTGATCGAAGCAAATGGTGCCGGGTGAGGGGATTGAACCCCCGACCTTCGGTTTACAAAACCGCTGCTCTACCGCTGAGCTAACCCGGCCGATGGGATGCGCGTGGGTACCAGCGGCGCTCATCGCGAGCAAGGGTCGCGTGTCCGCGCCGGCGGCCGAGGCTGCGTCCAGGCGATCTGGTCGATCGTCTCAAATCGTCGGAGCTTGCTTCTAACCAATTAATCTTACTAACGGATTTAGCTCCGTCGTTAACAACCGCCCGGCCGTCTTGCGCTACTTTGTGAAGTATCAGGGAGCGAGCCGGTGTCGGCAATGGCGTTCAGACGGACATGCTTTGCTTTGGCGTTGCTGGCGGGCGGCGCGAGCGCCACGGCGAGCCTTGCCGACCACGCCCCGAGCTATGTCATTCCCGACCGGCGCGGCGTCCCGCTCCATGTCGACGGGGTTGACGTCTCGGGCTCGGTGATCGAGGGCGACTGGGGACTTTCCCGCGCGGGCGCGGTTGCGCCCACAATCTATCCGAATTACTCCGCGCATGGCCCGGTACTGCTGGCGCCGCCGGCGGGCTATTACCCGCAGACCGGCCGCCGGCCGCGCTACGGGCGCGAGGAAGCGCCGTCCCGTCGCGGGCTGCCGGCGCCCGCCGAAAGCTATAGCCGCAGTTGGTCTGCCGGTTCCGGCTCAAACCCGGCCACTGTCTACGCGCCGTTCGATCCGCCCGAGGTGATCGAGGCTGTTCCGCGCCCGCGCCGATCCGACCGGTGGCCGCGTCGGCCGCGTCGCCTGCCTTGATGGTAAGGCCAAGTTGCAGGCCAAGGCCCAGTGCGGGTGCAACGACGGCGACAGGATGTCGCACAGAACATGACTTCGAGAAGGCAAAGCGCAAAGGACAGGGAAATCCACCGATGTCACGACAAACCGCGAAACTGGTGCTCGCGTCCGCGGCGACGCTGATGCTGCTGGCCGCGCCGGCCTCTGCCGGCGGGCTGATCAATGAACTGTTCGGCGGTGGCGGCGACTGCAACTGCGCTCCGCGCGAGCAGCGGTGGCACTCGGCGCATGGCGTGCGGGCGGTCGACTATTACGTCGCCAAGCGGGTCTATGTCCCGGCCACCGTCTATGTGCGGCGGCGCGCCTATGTGCGCACGCCGGTCTACGTGGTCGACCAGGGTCCGCATTATCAGGCGCCGCTGACCGGCTACTCCGTGCCGACCGGCGAGGCTTCCCCCGAGCGGCGATACTTCCGGCCGCGTCACGGCTATCGCGTTCGGCACGGCTACCGGCATGGCCTTCACCACGGCCACGGTATGCGTCATCACGGCGCCGGGCATCATCGCCATGGCGTGGGGCGCCCGCACCTGAAAGGCCACCGCATGATGCGGCACGGCTCAATGATGCGGCACGGCTCAATGATGCGGCACGGCTCAATGATGCGGC
>PNJM01000288.1 GCA_013821865.1 Rhodocyclaceae bacterium | reverse complement strand
GTCACTCCCGCGTTCGCTGCATTGATGGCGTCGCGCACGCCGGCAAGCGACGACCTCGCGCTGTCGATCGTAATCGTCTTGGCGGATTTGTCCGGGTTGAGCGTGAAGCTGCCACCGCTGTACGTTCCGAACTGGAGCGTGATGGCGCCGGTACCGACCGTGGTGCCGGTGGTGGCGAAGGTCCCCGATTTGAGCTTTTGCGCATTGGCCAGGGTTTGCACCGTGATCGAGTAGCTGCCGACCGAAGCGGATGAGCCGGCGCTTGCCGACATGACCGTCGCGTCGGCAACGCTTGCCTTGAGCGCGGTAAATTTTGCCGGGGTGGCAAGGGCGGAAACAGCGCTCTGGAAAGAGGAGAGGGCGCCCTTCAGGCTGCCATAGGCGGAAAGCTGCGCCTGGAACTTCGCTTCCCTGGTGTCGAGAAGGGAAAGGGGGCGGCGCTCCAGCGCCATGAGCTGGCCGACCAGACTGTTTATATCCAGCCCCGAGCCGATTCCTGGTGAAGAGATTGCCATCCCTGTTCCTGTTTGTCCCGTATTTCCACGCTATGCCTTGCCCTTGAGAAGCAGGCCCTGCAGCCGATCCATGGCCCGTGCGATGGCCAGCACTTCCTCGCCGGGAATCTGGCGGATCACTTCCTTCGTGGTGCTATCGACGACCCGGATCACGGTTTTTCCGGTGTCTCCGTCAACCGAGAACTGCAAATTCTGTGCCACTGGTTCTGCAACGCGCTGAAGTTGTTGCGCAACCTGCTGCATCTGCTCGCGGCTTGGTTTGGGGGAAGCTTCAGGCGCCGGCTGCGGCACGGATTCCGTCCGCTTCGCCTGCGCAGGCTGGGCAATGCTGCCCGGCCCGGAAATTTGTGGTATCGCCATGTCCTTACTCCTTGAACATTGCGACGACGCGGGCGGCCTTGTGGGCCAGCCCGCGTATCGTCATCCGGCTACCTGCCTTAGCCGCGGAGCAGCGTCAGTACCTGCTGCGGCAGGGCGTTGGCCTGGGCCAGCATTGCCACGCCGGCCTGCTGCAGGATCTGGCCGCGGGTCAGGTTGGCCGTTTCCGCCGCGAAATCGGCGTCCCGGATGCGGCTGCGCGCGCTGCTCAGGTTTTCCGACGTCGCCTGCAGGTTCGCCACCACCGCTCCGAAGCGGTTTTGATATGCGCCCAGAGAGGCGCGCTGGCTGTTGACCGAGGTGAGCGCGGCATCGACCGATGCCAGGGCCGCATTGGCGCCGGCCAGCGTGGAGATGTCGACCGCACTGATCGCGGTGCCCGTTGCGGAGGACGCGGTGGTACCGTTTGCGACGCCTTTTACGCCGGCTGCCGCCGAACCCGCGACGACCACGCTGCCCGTGCCGACGTAATTCAAGGCATAGGAACCCCATGTCGTGGCGGCAACGCCGCCCAGGCCGATGTCGGCGAGAGTCGCACCCGTGGCGCCGCCCGCGGCGAAGCTGGCGTCGATGTTCCTGCCGTCGGCCGCGCTCAGCTTGATGGTGTTGCCGGCCTGGAGGGTGGCCGTCACCCCGGTGGCCGCGCTGTTCGCCTGGATGGCGCTGACGGTGGTGGCCACGTTCGTGGCGCCGATGCCGGCGGTGGTCAGGGCCAGGTTGATGGCGGTGCCGTTGATGGTGAGAACTGCCGTGCCGTCGGCCGAGATCGGGCTGGAGGCATAAGTGCCCGTAACCGTCGTGGCATTGGCGGTCGCAGTGATGCCGGTGATATTCGAACTGTTGATCGCGGCAGCGAGCGCTTTCGCACTGCCGCCGATGCTGGCGCCGCCCGAGGCGGAATAGATATCGACGGCCGTGCCGCCATTCACCGCGATCGAGAACTGGCCCGCGCCGGTGATCCCCGTCGATGCGGTCAAAGTGGAGGTGGCGATCGTCGCGCCATAGCTTTGCCCCAGGGCGCTGCCGCGCATGCTGTTGATGCTGGAAATGTTGATCGTCTGGCCGGCATTGGCGCCGACCTGGAATTGCTGCGAGGTGAAGCTGCCGTCAAGCAGATTGAGGCCGTTGAACTGGGTCTGGGTCGCGATGCGGTCGATCTCGGACTGAAGCTGGTTTACCTCGGACTGGAGGGCGGCGCGGTCGGTGCTGCTGTTCGTCGAGTTGGCGGACTGCACGGCCAGTTCCCTCATGCGCTGCAGCGAATCGCCGAGCTGGCCAAGCGCGCCTTCGGCCGTCTGCGCCAGTGAAATGCCGTCGTTGGCGTTGCGGGCAGCCTGGTTGAGGCCGTTGATCTGCGAGGTCATCCGTTCCGAAATGGCCAGGCCGGCGGCATCGTCCTTGGCGCTGTTGATCCGCAGGCCGGAGGACAGGCGCTGCAGGGACGTGGCCAGGGAGGTTTGTGAGGTATTGAGGTTGCGTTGCGAGTTCAGCGACGCTATGTTAGTGTTGATTACCTGAGGCATTTTGTTTCTCCTTGCAAGTTTGAGGGTTTTGACAGCAAGTCGCCCCAAGACTTCCGATCCGGCGGGCGATGTTGTCGCCGTCAAATGTATTAACGGAGTGCCTCGGGAAAACTTTAGGGCAGGATGAAAATCCTGCCCTATTTCTTGGGTGCGCAGCCATCCTGATGTCGCCGCCGGGCGACAGCCGAAGGCTAGTTCGCCGCGACAACCCGGTTCTTTCCCGCCTTCTTCGCCTGGTACATCGCGGCATCGGCGCGCGCGATGGCTTCCTTGCGCGCCTCCTCGGCGCCGATCGAAGTGACGCCGGCGCTGAAGGTGACCAGCAGCTTGTCGTTCTTGTACAGAAAGAACTTCTTGGTCAGCTCGCGCTGCAGGCGGGTGAGCGCCGTTACCGCGTCGGCGAG
>PNJM01000287.1 GCA_013821865.1 Rhodocyclaceae bacterium | reverse complement strand
CGGGAAAACCGCCGCCTCTATCGCGCGAAATTCGACGCGATGGCACCGCTGGTCGCATCGCGCCTGAAAACCGCGATGCCCGATGCGGGCTTCTATCTGTGGGCGCGCACGCCGATTTCCGATACCGAATTCGCCCTTGGCCTGCAGCATGAATATAATGTGACCGTATTGCCCGGCAGCTATCTCGCGCGCAGCGCAGGCGGCGTCAACCCCGGCGCGAATTTCGTGCGCATCGCGCTGGTCGCGCCGCTGGAGGAATGCCTCGAAGCGGCACGGCGGATACAGGCTTTCTGTCAGAATTTCTAAAGGGAACAGCAAATGCAGGAATTTCAGAAGATCATCGAAGCAGCATGGGAAGACCGTGCCGGCATCCAGCCGGGCAAGGCGCCGGCAAAGGTCGGGGAAGCCGTCGAGTTCGTTCTCGACCAGCTCGACCAGGGCAAGCTGCGCGTCGCCGAGAAGGTGGATGGCGACTGGGTCACCCACCAATGGATCAAGAAGGCCGTCCTGCTCTCCTTCCGCCTCGAGGACAACCGCGTCATGGACGGCGGGGCCCTGCGCTGGTTCGACAAGGTGCCGACCAAGTTCGCGCGCTACGACCAGGAGCAGTTCGAGCGCGGCGGCTTCCGCGCCGTGCCCGGCGCCATCGTGCGCCGCGGCTCCTATATCGCGAAAAACGTGGTGCTGATGCCGTCCTTCGTAAACATCGGCGCCTATGTCGGTGAAGGCACGATGGTGGATGGCTGGGCCACGGTGGGCTCTTGCGCCCAGATTGGCAAGCATGTGCATCTCTCCGGCGGCGTCGGCATCGGCGGCGTGCTGGAACCCTTGCAGGCCAATCCGACCATCATCGGCGACAACTGCTTCATCGGCGCGCGCTCGGAGGTGGTCGAAGGCGTCATCGTCGAGGATGACTGCGTCATCTCGATGGGCGTCTTCATCGGCCAGAGCACGCGCATCTACAACCGCGAGACGGGCGAAGTCCTCTACGGCCGCGTGCCGGCCGGATCGGTCGTCGTTTCCGGCAGCCTGCCCTCGGCCGACGGCAAGTACAGCCTGTACTGCGCCGTGATCGTCAAGCAGGTGGATGCCAAGACCCGCGCCAAGGTCGGCATCAACGAACTGCTGCGCGGCATCTGATCGGAACAAAGGGGGGGCCATGATTTTCGACAAGCTGTTCCAGTTGATGGCGGAGAAGCAGGCCTCGGACATTTTCGTCTCGGCCGGGGCGGCCATCCACATCAAGATCCAGGGCACGACGATCCCGATCAACCAGCAGATCATGGATCCGGCGACCATCCAGAAGATGGCCTACGAAATGCTCAAGCCGGAGCAGATCCGGCAGTTCGAGGAAACGAAGGAGATGAACCTCTCCTTCGGCGTGCGCGACGTCGGCAACTTCCGCGTGAACATGTTCTGGCAGCGCGGCAGCATTTCCATCGTGGTGCGCTTCATCCAGGGCGTCATCCCCAAGCTGGACGAGCTGGGCCTGCCCGACGTGCTGGGCGAAATCATCATGGAGAAGCGCGGCCTGGTGCTGGTGGTCGGCTCGACCGGATCGGGCAAGTCCACCACCATCGCCGCCATGCTCGATCACCGCAATGCCAACAGGTCGGGCCATATCCTGACGGTGGAAGACCCGATCGAATACCTTTTCAAGCACAAGAAATCGGTGGTCAACCAGCGCGAGATCGGCCTCGACACGATGGCATGGGAAAACGCGCTGAAGAACGCCATGCGCCAGGCGCCGGACTGCATCCTGATCGGCGAGATCCGCGACAAGGAAACCATGATGGCTGCGCTGGCCTATGCGCAAACCGGCCATCTGTGCCTGGCCACGCTGCATGCCAACAACAGCTACCACGCGCTGAACCGCATCATCAACTTCTTCCCGATGGAGAACCGGCCGGCGCTGTATCTCGACCTCTCCGTCAGCCTGAAGTGCATCGTCTCGCAGCGCCTGGTGCGCAAGCCGGACGGCAAGCGCATTCCGACGGTGGAGATCCTGCTCAACACGCGGCACATCCAGGAGCTGATCGACAAGGGCGAGGTCAATGCCATCAAGGAGGCGATGGAACAAAGCCTTGCGCCCGGATCGCAGACCTTCGAGCAGGACCTGTTCCGCCTCTACAAGGAAAACACCATCACGCTGGACGAAGCGCTGGCCAACTCGGATTCGCCGACCAACCTGTCCTGGCTCATCAACAACTCCCAGCTTGCCGGCCCTTCGGCTTCCGACACCCAGCCGCTGACCCCCTCACAGGCCCTGGAGTTCGAGAAAACCAATCCCGGCGGCGCTTCGTTCAAGGAATTCACGCTCAACCTCGACGACGCGGCGGGCGGATGACAAACGCGACCTTCGATCTCGCATGCGAACTGATCGCGCGCCGTTCAATCACTCCGGAAGACGGCGGCTGCCTGGAACTGATTGCCGCCCGCCTCGCCCCGCTCGGCTTCGAACTGGAGCGCATGGATTGCAACGGCGTCGCCAACCTGTGGACGCGCCGCAGGGGCTCGGGCCCCACTCTCTGCTTCGCCGGACACACCGACGTCGTGCCGCCCGGCCCGCTGGACCAGTGGCATTCCGATCCGTTCTCGCCCGAGGTGCGCGACGGCTTTCTCTACGGCCGCGGTGCGGCGGACATGAAAACCTCCATTGCCGCCTTTGTCACGGCAATCGAGCGTTTCGTGGCAATTCATCCGGGCCATGCCGGGTCGATTGCCCTCCTGCTCACTGCCGACGAAGAAGGCAAGGCGGTGGACGGCACCGTGCGCGTGGTCGAGGCCCTCAAGGCACGCGGCGAAGGCCTGGATTTCTGCATCGTCGGCGAGCCCACCTCGGCCGAACGG
>PNJM01000286.1 GCA_013821865.1 Rhodocyclaceae bacterium | reverse complement strand
TCCAGACGCACGAGATCGTCAAGCTGACCGATGTGCGCGTGGTCGAGGTCGGCTACCGTGGCTCGGACAAGAACAGGGTGCTGAAAGAAGCGCTGATGCTGACGGACGACGAGAACATCATCAACATCCAGTTCGCCGTGCAGTGGTTCCTCAAGGATCCGCAGGAGTACCTCTTCAACAACCGCAGTCCGGAGGATACCGTGCTGCAGGCGGCCGAGACGGCCATGCGCGAGATCGTCGGCAAGAGCAAGATGGACTTCGTGCTCTATGAGGGGCGCGAGCAGGTGGCGGCGCAGGCGACCAAGCTGATGCAGGACATCCTCGACCGCTACAAGACCGGCATCATCATTTCCAAGGCCACGTTGCAGAACGTGCAGCCGCCGGAGCAGGTGCAGGCGGCGTTCGACGATGCCGTCAAGGCCGGCCAGGATCGAGACCGGCAGGTGAACGAGGGCCAGGCCTACGCCAACGATGTGATCCCGAAGGCGCGTGGCACGGCCTCGCGCCTGTTCGAGGAAGCCAACGGCTACAAGAGCCGCGTCGTTGCCAACGCCGAGGGCGAGGCGAGCCGCTTCAGGCAGATCCTGGTCGAGTACAACAAGGCGCCGGAGGTTACCCGGCAGCGCATGTATCTCGACACCGTGCAGCAGGTGTTCAGCAGTACCAGCAAGATCATGATCGACTCGAAAGGGCAGGGAAACCTGCTCTACCTGCCGCTGGACAAGCTGATGCAGGCGGCGGGTGCGCCCGCCGCCGCGGCAACGGCAACCGAGACGGCTGCGCCGGCATCGCGGCCATTGCCGAATCTGTCGAGCGAGGTGCCGCCGCAACTTGAGAAATCCGATGCAGTGCCGCGTTCGCGCGATTCGCTGCGTTCGCGCGAAAGGGGGGAACGCTGATGCGCCGCAATCTGCCCTTCGTTGCCGCCTTCGTCTTCGGCCTGCTGGTGGTCGTCGCCATGTCGATGTTTACCGTCGACCAGCGCAAGTTCGCCATCGTTTTCCAGCTCGGCGAGATCAGGGAAGTCATCACCGAACCGGGCCTGAACTTCAAGTGGCCGTTGATCCAGAACGTGCGCTATTTCGACAAGCGCATCCTCACCTACGATGCGCAGGAACCCGAGCGCTTCATCACCTCCGAGAAGAAGCCGGTGCTGGTGGATGCCTTCGTCAAGTGGCGCATCATCGATGCCGAGCAGTACTACAAGGCCGTGCAGGGCGACGAGTCGCGCGCCCAGACGCGGCTGTCGCAGACGGTGAATTCCGGCCTGCGCGAGGCTTTCGGCAAGCGCACGGTGCACGAGGTCGTCTCGGGCGAGCGCGAGAAGATCATGGAGGAAGTGCGCACCAAGGCCGACGCCGACGCGCGCGCCATCGGCGTGCAGATCGTCGACGTGCGCCTGAAGCGCGTGGATCTGCCGCAGGAAGTCTCCGAATCGGTCTATCGCCGCATGGAAACCGAGCGCAAGCGCGTCGCCAACGAGTTGCGCTCGAAGGGCGGGGCGGAAGCCGAAAAAATCAAGGCCGACGCCGACCGGCAGCGCGAGATCATCGTCGCCGAGGCTTACCGCGACGCACAGCGCACCAAGGGTGAAGGCGACGCCAGGGCGACGGCCATTTATGCCCAGGCCTTCGGCCAGAACGCCGAGTTTTATGCCTTTTACCGCAGCCTGGAGGCGTACCGCCAGAGCTTCAGGAACAAGAGCGACGTTCTCGTCGTTGACCCCAGCTCGGACTTCTTCAAGTACCTCAAGGGCGCGGGCAAGGGCGGGAAGTAATGTGGTCCACGCTCCTGATGGCGTTTGCGCTGATGCTGGTGCTCGAGGGCCTGCTGCCCTTTCTGGCGCCCAAGGTGTGGCGCGACACGTTCCGCCGCATCACCGACCTGGCCGATGGACAGATCCGCTTTTTCGGTCTGTCGTCGATGATTGTGGGGCTGCTGCTCCTGTATATCCTGAAATAAGAAGTGATCATGCGCCGCTGGCTGCTGCCTGAGTCCATCGAGGACATCCTGCCCGCCGAGGCGCGGCAGGTGGAGCGGTTGCGCCGTGAACTGCTCGACGAGTTCAGCCTGCATGGCTACGAACTGGTCATGCCGCCGCTGCTCGAGTACCTCGAGTCGCTGCTCACCGGCAGCGGGCGCGACATGGACCTGCGCACCTTCAAGCTGGTCGACCAGATCTCCGGCCGCACCATGGGAATCCGCGCCGACATCACGCCGCAGGTGGCGAGGATAGACGCGCATCTGCTCAATCGCCGGGGCGTGGTGCGGCTGTGCTACTGCGGCAGCGTGCTGCATACGCTGCCTTCCGGCTTCACCGCCACGCGCGAGCCGCTGCAGGTCGGCGCCGAGCTCTATGGACATGCCGGCGTCGAAGCGGATGTGGAAATCATCCGCCTGCTGGCCCGCGCGCTGGAGATCGCCGGTGTCAGGGCTTCGCGCCTCGATCTCGGCCATGTCGGCGTGTTCCGCGCTCTGTCCGCGCGCGGCGGCCTGGATGCCGAGCTGGAGCAGGAACTGTTCGCCGTGCTGCAAGCGAAAGACATTCCCGCTTTGCGCGAACTGGTGGCCGGTGCAGCGGAGCCGGTGCGCTCGGCGCTGCTCGCGTTGCCGGAATGCTACGGCGGGGCCGAAGCGCTCGATCGCGCCGCGAAACTGCTGCCGCAGGACGCAGAAATCGCCCAGGCGCTGGCTGATCTGCGCCGCCTGGCCGGTGAACTGTCCGACTTGCCGGTGAGCTTCGATCTGGCCGATCTGCGCGGCTACCACTATCACAGCGGCGTGGTGTTCGCCGCCTACTGCGCGGCGCACCCGAATGCCATTGCGCTGGGCGGGCGCTACGACAAGGTG
>PNJM01000285.1 GCA_013821865.1 Rhodocyclaceae bacterium | reverse complement strand
ATCGGCCTGGTGCACCCGCCGGTGGGCATGAACGTTTACATCATCAACCGGCTGGCCATCAACGTGCCGCTCGTCGAGACGTTCAAGGGGGTGATACCCTTCCTCATCTCGGACCTGATCCGCATCGTCCTGCTGGTGTTCTTTCCGATCATTTCGCTGTATCTGGTGCATGCGTTCGGCGGCTAGCGTGGCGCCGGAAAACAACAACTTTCACGTGGAAAGGAGACACACAATGAAAATCCGCAAAACGCTTGTCCCGCTGGCTGCCGCGCTGGGGCTGTCCCTTGCTGCCGGCCACGCCTCGGCCCAGGAAGTCACCCTCAAGGTGCATCACTTTCTCGGCCCCCAGGCGACCTCGCAGCGGTTGCTGCTCGGCCCCTGGTGCGAGAAGATCGCCAGGGAATCGAACAACCGGCTCAAGTGCCAGATCTATCCGGCCATGCAGCTGGGCGGCACGCCGCCGCAGCTGTTCGACCAGGCCAAGGACGGCGTCGCCGACATCATCTGGACCGTACCCACGTACCAGGCCGGCCGCTTCCTCAAGTCGGAAGTGTTCGAATTGCCCTTCATGACCAGGACCGCCAGGGGCGGCAGCCGGGCCTTCTGGGAGTACATGCAGAAGAATTCGCTGGACGAGTTCAAGGGCACCAAGATCATTCTCGCCCACGTCCATGACGGCGCCGAGTTGCATTTCACCAAGAAGAACGTGCAGGGCCTGGACGATCTCAAGGGTCTGAAGGTGCGCGCGCCGACCCGCATCGGCACGCGCATGCTGGCGGCGCTGGGCGCCACTCCGGTGCAGATGCCGGTGCCGCAGGTGCCGGAATCGCTTGCCAAGGGCGTTGTCGATGGCGCCTCGCTGCCGTGGGAGGTGGTGCCGGCGCTCAAGGTGCAGGAGGTGACCAAGTTCCACACCGAGACCGGACCCGGCCAGCGCAAGATGTCGAACACCATCTTCGTCGTGGCGATGAACGAGGCGAAATACAACGGCCTGCCGGCGGATCTTAAAAAGGTGATCGACGCCAACAGCGGCGCGGAAGCCTCCGCCTGGGCGGGCGAAGTATGGGACAGCACTATCGTGCCCGGCCGCAAGTCGGCCACCGACCGGGGCAACACCATAACTGTGCTGCCCGCCGCCGAATATCAGCGCTGGGAGAAGGCCGCCGAAAGCGTGGCGCAGGAGTGGATCAAGGATGTGTCCGCCAAAGGCGCCGACGGCAAGAAGCTGCTGGACGAGGCCAAGGCACTGCTGAACCAGTACGACAAGTAAGCCGGCACCTCAAAACCCCGGCCGGCGCGGTGACACGCGCCGGCCGTTTTTCATGCGCGTCCCGTCCGCAGATGGATGGGCCAGCGGATGGGCTTTCTGGACTGCGCGTCCGGCCAGAGCGGGGCAAGGCGCGCGGCGAGCGCCGCACGGGGATCGGCACCCTGCGCCTTGATGTACTCGCGCGTGGCGGACCATGTCCCCAGGTAGCCGAGCAATTCCTCCAGCGACCATTCGATGCGCATCTCGAATCGGGGCGCCTCGATCGCCGCAAACGGGAAGTGCAGCGAGCGATAGCCGTCTTCCACCATGCGCCGCTCCGGCGGCCAGTATGGGCCGATCACGTTGTAGTAGTAATCGCTCACCAGGGCGTCGATTTGCGGCTCGATGTCGAGCAGGGTGTAGGTCCATGCGGCAATCGCGCCGCCTGGCTTCAGCACGCGCCGCGCCTCCGCGAAGAAGCGCTCCAGATCGAACCAGTGCAGGGCCTGGGCCACCGTGACGAGATCGAGCGTGCCGCTTTCGATGCCGCTGGCTTCAGCGGGCGCCAGGCGGTAGTCGATGCGCGAATGCGGCGCGGCGTGGGCAATCTGGCTGGCGCTCGGGTCGGTGGCGATGACGCGCGCGAACAAGGGGACGAGGCCCAGCGCCGCCTGCCCGCTGCCGGTGCCGCAATCCCACGCCGCGTCACGCGCCGGCGCCTGTGCTGCGAGCCACGCGAAAAGATCGCCCGGATAGTTCGGACGGTAGCGCGCGTAGTCCGGTGCCTGGGCGGAGAAGTGGTCCTTGAAGCGCATCAGCCGCCCTTGTGCCTCGCCGGTGCTACTTCGGCCGCTTGTCGATCACGCGCTTGGCCTTGCCGACCGAGCGCTCGATGCCGCCCAGGTCAACGATGCGCACGCGCGTCGAAACGCCGATGAAGGACTTGATGTGGTGCCGCAGCTCCTTCGCGGCGGCCTGGCGATCGGCTTCCGGCGCCTGCGAGAATTCCGGCTTCATCTCGACCAGCACATCCAGCTCGTCCATGTGTTCCGGCCGGGAGACTTCCAGCACGTAGTGCGGCGCCAGCTTCGGCTGCTTCAGGATGAGTTCCTCGATCTGCGACGGGAAGACATTTACGCCGCGGATGATCAGCATGTCGTCGGAGCGGCCGGTGATCTTGTCCATGCGGCGGAAGCTGCGCGCCGTCGGCGGCAGCAGCCGGGTGAGGTCGCGCGTGCGGTAGCGGATGATGGGCAGCGCTTCCTTGCTGAGCGAGGTGAACACCAGTTCGCCCGTCGCGCCGTCGGGCAGCACCGCGCCGGTGGCCGGGTCGATGATCTCGGGGTAGAAGTGGTCCTCCCACAGCACCAGGCCGTCCTTGGTCTCGATGCACTCGCAGGCCACGCCCGGCCCCATGACTTCGGAGAGGCCGTAGATGTCGATGGCGTCGATGCCCATGCGCTTCTCGATCTCGCTGCGCATCTGGTTGGTCCACGGCTCGGCGCCGAAGATGCCGAGGGAGAGCGAACACGCCGACGGATCGAGTCCCTGGCGCTCGAACTCGTCGGCAATGGCCAGCATGTAGGACGGCGTCACCATGATGATGTCGGGCCTGAAGTCGGCGATGAGCT
>PNJM01000284.1 GCA_013821865.1 Rhodocyclaceae bacterium | reverse complement strand
ACTACGGCATCATGGGGCCCGGTGCCGTCCTCACCGTGGTCTTCGGGCTTTGGCTGTGGCTCGGCTACGGGCCCTGGAGTTACTGGATCCACGCCAAGCTGGCGCTGGTGCTGGTGCTGATCGCCTACCACCTGTATTGCGGCAAGCTCCTCAAGGCGTTCGCCCAGGACCGCAACACGAAAAGCCACGCCTGGTTCCGCTGGTTCAACGAGTTTCCCGTGCTGATCCTGTTCGCCGCAGTCTGGCTCGTCCTCTTCAAGCCTTTCTGAGATGCCGACCTTTTTCGCCACCTGCCCGCGCGGCCTGGAAGCGCTGCTCGCCGACGAGCTGACACAGTCCGGCGCAATCCGCGTGGACACGGTGGCCGGTGGCGCGGGCTTCGAGGGAAGCTGGGAAACCTGCTACCGCGCCAACCTCGAGAGCCGCATCGCCACCCGCATCCTCTGGCGTGTCGGCCACGCCCCCTACAAGCGCGAAGAGGACATCTACAAGCTGGCCTACGGCTTGCCCTGGCAGCAGTGGTTCGCCGTGCGCCGCACGCTGCGCGTCTACATGACGGCGATCCGCTGCCCCTTGAAGAGCCTGGACTTCATCACCCTGCGCATCAAGGACGCCGTGTGCGACCGCTTCCGCGCCGAGGTGGACGCGCGGCCGAGCGTGGATACCGCCGAACCCGACGTGCGCATTCACGCCTTCCTCACCGACCGCGAGGCGACGCTGTACCTCGACACCTCGGGCGACGCGCTTTACATGCGCGGCTACAAATATGCCTCGGTCGGCGCGCCGCTGAAGGAGAATCTCGCCGCCGGCATCCTGCGCCTCTCCGGCTGGCAGCCCGGCACGCCGCTGCTCGACCCCATGTGCGGCAGCGGCACCTTCCTCATCGAGGCGGCGCAGATGGCGCACGACATCGCGCCGGGGCTGGGCCGGCCGTTCGGCTTCGCCCGACTGGAAAACTTCGATGAACCGCTGTGGCACCGCCTGCGCGCTGCGGCCGAAGCGAGAAGAAAACCGATCGCGCCGCAAGCCATCCACGGCAGCGACATCGATGTGGATATGGTCGAGCGGGCGCGGCAAAACCTCGCCGCGGCAAGACTGGATGAGGCGGTGCGACTGCAGCGGGCCGACCTGCTGGAGCTTGCGCCGCCGGCGCCGGAAGGCGTGCTGGTGGCCAATCCGCCCTATGGCGTGCGCCTGGGCGAGGAGGAGCGCCTGGCGGCCTTCTATCCGAAGCTGGGGGACGCGCTGAAGCAGCGCTTCGCCGGCTGGCGCTGTTATCTCTTCTCGGGCGATCCGCAACTGCCCAGGCTGATCGGCCTCAAGGCCTCGCGGCGCACGCCGCTCTACAACGGTGCGCTGGAATGCCGGCTGCTGGAGTACAAGGTGGTGAGCGGGCAGATGCGCGGTCGACGCTGAACAGCCGTCCTGCCGGGCCGCCCCAAGGGACGGCGACACGCGCCGGAGGCGCACCGGGGACGGCGCGGAATCGAAGCACCCCGAAATATCCCTCGCGCAGCGAGGCACGCGGGCTCCCCTTCCCCCAGGGGAAGGGGCCGGGGGATGGGTCAAACAATATCCAGGTGCTGGATGCCGGCAGTGAGGTCGCGGTCCTTCGATTCCTTGCCCTGCAGCTTGATGGTCAGGCGCAGGTCGTTCACCGAATCGGCATTGCGCAGCGCGTCCTCGTAGCTGATCTTGCCGGCCTCGTAGAGGTCGAACAGCGCCTGGTCGTAGGTCTGCATGCCCAGTTCGCGCGACTTCTTCATGATCTCCTTGATCTCGTGCACCTCGCCCTTGAAGATGAGGTCGGAGATGAGCGGCGAATTGAGCATGACCTCGATGGCCGCGCAGCGGCCCTTGCCGTCCCTGAGCGGGATCAGGCGCTGCGAAATGAACGCGCGTATGTTGAGCGACAGGTCCATCAGCAGCTGCTGGCGCCGCTCCTCCGGGAAGAAGTTGATGATGCGGTCGAGCGCCTGGTTGGTGCTGTTGGCGTGCAGCGTGGCCATGCACAGGTGGCCGGTCTCGGCGAAGGCGATGGCGTGGTCCATGGTCTCGCGGTCGCGGATCTCGCCCATGAGGATGACGTCGGGCGCCTGGCGCAGGGTGTTTTTCAGTGCCGCCTCCCAGGAATCGGTGTCGATGCCGACCTCGCGCTGGGTGACGATGCATTTCTTGTGTTCATGCACGAATTCGATCGGGTCCTCGACCGTGATGATGTGGCCGTAGCTGTTCTCGTTGCGGTAGTCCACCATCGCGGCCAGCGAGGTCGACTTGCCGGTGCCGGTGCCGCCGACGAAAATGACCAGGCCGCGTTTGGTCATGGCGATATCCTTCAGCACCGGCGGCAACTGGAGGCTTTCGAAGGTCGGGATCGTCGTGGCGATCGTGCGCAGCACGACGCCGATGCGCGCCTGCTGGACGAAGGCATTGACACGGAAGCGGCCGATGCCCGCCGGGCTGATGGCGAAGTTGCACTCCTTGCTTGACTCGAACTCCGCCGCCTGCTTGTCGTTCATGATGGAACGCGCCAGCTCGGCGGTATGCTGCGCCGTCAGGATCTGATTGGACTGCGGCGTGATCTTGCCGTCGATCTTGATCGCCGGCGGGAAGCCGGCGGTAATGAACAGGTCGGAGCCTTTCTTCTGCACCATGAGGCGCAGCAGGTCGTACATGAATTTCAGTGCCTGATCGCGTTCCATCCTGTGCCCTCCTGTTGCGGGACGATTTCCGTCAGCCGGCGAAGTTGTCCTTATTGGCGGCCTTGGTTCTCGCTTCCGCCGGCGAAACGATGTTGCGACGGACGAGGTCGACCAGGTTCTGATCGAGGGTCTGCATGCCCACGTTCTGGCCGGTCTGGATCGCCGAATACATCTGCGC
>PNJM01000283.1 GCA_013821865.1 Rhodocyclaceae bacterium | reverse complement strand
GGCCAGAACCACCCCCTTCGACCCCACCCGCCCGGCCGCCACCTGTGACCAGCCGCCTGGTGCCGAACCGAGATCGACCACCACCATGCCCGGCTTGAGCAGGCGATCCTTGTCATCGATCTCCAGCAGCTTGAAGGTCGCACGGGAGCGCCAGCCTTCCGCCTTCGCCCGCTGGACGTAGGGATCGGTGACATGCTCGTGCATCCAGGCCTTGCTCGTCTTGTGCTTTTTCATCGGTCAATCGGGGTACAATCCGCGCCTCGCTCCGGAATCCTGCCATGATCGAACTTCCCCCCGCCCGTCGCCGCGCCCTGCGCGCCCGCGCCCACAGCCTGCATCCCGTCGTCAGCATCAGCCAGCACGGACTTTCGGAGGCGGTGCTGGCCGAAATCGACCGCAGCCTCAAGGCGCACGAACTGATCAAGGTCCGCGTCTATGGCATCGAGCGCGATGACCGCGAGGCGCTCATGGCGGATATCTGCGCCAGGCTGAATGCCGCGCCGGTGCAGCACATCGGCAACATCCTGGTGATTTTCCGGGAAAAGCCCGCGGAACAAAACCCGGTGCAGAAGACCGCCGCTAAAAAAGAAGCCAGGACGAAGCCACGGGCAAAGACGGCGTCCGCCAAACCCGCCCTGGCGCGACGCCGGACGAGCGCCTAACGCAAGCCCCTGCCCTGCAGCACCACCAGTGCGGCACCCAGCATGCTTTGCACCAGATAGAGCCCGCTGGAAATGCCGTGCCAGGCGGCAAAACGGCTTCTCGCCACGCTTTCCATCACTCCGCGCGGCCATGCCTCGGCCTTGAGTTGTGCGAGGATCGGCTGAATGCCGAAGTATCCGGCCAGCGTGAGCAACAACATTCCCAGCACCAGCCAGAACACGCCCGACTTGAACGCTGCCCGGCGCCGGCGCACGGCCAAGAAGACCAGCAGGTAGAGCGCGCAGCCGATGCCGACCCAGGCAATGACGCCGAACAGCCGGCCTGCGATTTCTCCGGCCAGGGCGCGCTCATTCAAGGTGGCGAAGAGTGTCGGCGCAACGATGTAGCCGATGGCCCAGAGGCCACCGACCCAGAGGGTAATCGTGATGGTGTAGAGACTTTCCGCCAGTCTGCGCACGGGCGGATCAGAGGTACCTGACGTCGAGCACTTCGTACTCGCGCACGCCTCCGGGCGCCTTCACCTCGGCGATGTCGCCGGCGTACTTGCCGATCAGCGCCCGGGCTATCGGCGAGGAGATGGATATCTTGCTGTTCTTGAGATCGGCCTCGTCGTCGCCGACGATCTGGTAGGTGACCTTGTCGCCGGACTCCATGTCCTCCAGGTCGACGGTGGCGCCGAAGACGCAGCGGCCGTCGGCGTCGAGCAGTCTGGGATCAATAATCTGGGCGTTCGACAGTTTGCCTTCCAGTTCCAGGACGCGGCCCTCGATGAAGCTCTGCCGCTCCCGCGCCGCCGCGTACTCCGCGTTCTCGGAAAGATCGCCGTGCGCACGCGCTTCCGCGATGGCGTTGATCACATTCGGCCTGTCCACGGTCTTCAGGCGGTGCAATTCCTGCCGCAATTTTTCCGCGCCGTTCTTGGTGAGAGGAACTTTGCTCATGGCGTCATGTTAATTCAGCGTGGAGCGCCTGCAAGGCATATGTTTCGAATTCCGCCAGGTGGCGCATGCCGGCGCAGGCGGCGCGCGCGCCCTCGATGGTGGTGTAGAGCGTCACCCGGGCCGCAAGGGCGCTGGTGCGGATCGAGCGCGAATCGGCGATGGCCTGGCGCTTCTCCTCCACCGTGTTGATGATGAGCACCACTTCGTTGTTCTTGATCATGTCGACGATGTGCGGGCGGCCTTCGGCCACCTTGTTCACCACCGTCACCTTCAGGCCGGCCGCCTCGATCACCCCGCCGGTGCCGCGCGTGGCCAGCACGCTGAAGCCGAGGTCGATCAGTTCGCGCGCCACTTCCACCGCCTTGGGCCGGTCCTGCTCCTTGACGCTGATGAACACCTTGCCCGACTTGGGCAGCCGGGTGCCGCCGGCGAACTGGGACTTGACGAAGGCTTCGGCGAAGCTGCGGCCGACGCCCATCACCTCGCCGGTGGACTTCATCTCCGGGCCGAGGATGGTATCGACGCCAGGGAATTTGACAAAGGGGAACACCGCCTCCTTCACCGAGTAATAAGGGGGCACGATCTCGCGCGTCACGCCCTGGTCGGCCAGGCTGCGGCCAGCCATGCAGCGCGCCGCGACCTTGGCCAGCTGCAGGCCGGTGGCCTTCGACACGAACGGAACGGTGCGCGAGGCACGCGGGTTTACCTCCAGCACATAGACTGTGCCGTCCTGGATGGCAAACTGCACGTTCATCAGGCCCACGACATTGAGGGCCTTGGCCATCTGCTCGGTCTGGCGGCGCAGTTCGTCCTGGATCTCTTTCGACAGCGTGTAGGGGGGCAACGAGCAGGCCGAATCGCCCGAATGCACGCCGGCCTGCTCGATGTGCTGCATGATGCCGCCGATGATGACCTGCCTGCCGTCGGAGAGCGCGTCGACGTCCACTTCGGTGGCATCGTTGAGGAAGCGGTCGAGCAGCACCGGCGAGTCGTTCGAGACCTTGACTGCGTCGCGGATGTAGCGCGTTAGGTCGGCGTCGGAATGGACGATCTCCATCGCCCGGCCGCCGAGCACGTAGCTCGGGCGCACCACCAGCGGATAGCCGATCTGCGAGGCCAGCAGCAGCGCCTCCTCGGGGTTGCGCGCGGTGCGGTTGAGCGGCTGCGCCAGGCCGAGCTGCTGCACCAACTGCTGGAAGCGCTCGCGGTCCTCGGCCAGGTCGATGCTGTCGGGGCTGGTGCCGATGACCGGCACGCCGTGGGCTTCCAGAGCCTG
>PNJM01000282.1 GCA_013821865.1 Rhodocyclaceae bacterium | reverse complement strand
CTGCGCGCCGCGCTGCAATTGGCCGATCGCCGGGGGCCGCTGTCGGATGCCGATCTTGCACTGTTCTTCAATGGCATGCAGCGCATGGCCGACGAGTTTCTGGCCGTGTCCGATATCCCGCCACGCGGCGAGACACTGGCGCGCGCCGCCGACCTCGACCGGTTCTGCGCGAGCGTGGACATCCAGATCGGCGTCAACGTCGTCGCAAAAGGCGGCACCTTCGCCGGCACCAAGCTGCGCGGCCTGGCCGAGGCGGCGGGACTCGTCCTGCGCGAGGACGGCATGTTCCATGCTGAAGACGAAGAAGGCAACACGCTATACACCCTGTCGAACCTGGAGCCGGCACTGTTCGCCGCCGACGAGCTTAAGGTGCTGACTACCCACGGCGTCACTCTCACGCTGGATGTGCCGCGCGTGGCCGCCGGCGCGCCGGCCTTCGATAGCATGGTTGCCCTGGCGCGGCAGATGGCGGACTGCCTGGATGGCACGGTGGTGGACGACAACCGCGCGCCGCTTGCCGACGCCGCGCTGGCCGTCATTCACGACAAGATCGTCGAGATCGGGCAGCGTATGGCTGGCCACGGCATCGCAGCCGGCGGTTCCCAGGCGCTGCGTCTCTTTTCGTAATACCGCATGACTGTCCCGCGCGAGGCCGCCGAGAGGGCAAAGGCACTCCGCGCCGAGATCGAGCGCCACAACTACGCCTATTACGTGCTCGATGCGCCGACTGTTCCGGACGCCGAGTACGATCGCCTGTTCCATGAACTGGCCGAGCTTGAGCGGCGCTATCCGCAACTCGTCGAGGCCGACTCCCCCACGCAACGCGTCGGCGCCCGGCCGGCGCCCGAGTTCAGCCAGGTCACGCACCGCACGCCGATGCTCTCCCTGTCGAACGCCTTCGGCGAGGAGGACGTGGCCAACTTCGATCGCCGCGTGAGGGAAGGACTGGGGCGCGACGAGGTCGAGTATGCCACCGAGCCGAAATTCGACGGCCTGGCCATCAGCCTGACCTACGAGAACGGCCATTTCGTTCTGGGCGCGACGCGCGGCGATGGCTATACGGGGGAGGACGTGACGGGCAACCTGCGCACCGTGCGCAGCATTCCGCTCAGGCTGCAGGGCGGGCATCCTCTGCGCCTGCTGGAAGTGCGCGGCGAAGTGCTGATGCTGCGTCGTGATTTCGAAAAGATGAACGAGCGCGCGCGCGCGGCGGGCGAGAAGGAGTTCGCCAACCCGCGCAATGCCGCCGCCGGCAGCCTGCGCCAGCTTGACCCGCGCATCACCGCGCAGCGGCCGCTGCGCTTTTACGCCTACGCCCTGGCCGGCCTGGAGGGGCGCGCCATGCCGGCGACGCACGCCGAGGTGCTGGAGTTGCTGCGCGGCTGGGGCTTCCCGGTGGCGGCCGAGCGCGCCGTGGTGAGTGGCGCCGGGGGGCTGCTGCGCTACTACAACGAGATCGGGGCGAAGCGCGAGAAGCTGCCCTACGACATCGACGGCGTGGTGTACAAGGTGAACCGCCTGGCCGACCAGAACATCCTCGGCTACGTCTCTCGCGCCCCGCGCTTCGCCATTGCCCATAAATACCCGGCGCAGGAGGAAATGACCGTGGTCGAGGGCATCGAGGTCTATGTCGGCCGCACCGGCGCGCTGACGCCGGTGGCGCGCCTCAAACCCGTTTTCGTCGGCGGCGTGACGGTAACCAACGCCACCCTGCACAACGAGGACGAGGTGCGGCGCAAGGATATCCGCATCGGCGATACTGTTGTCGTGCGACGCGCCGGCGACGTGATTCCCGAAGTAGTGGCTCCGGTCAGGGAGAAGCGAAACGGCAGCGAGCGTGAGTTCGTCATGCCCCGGCGCTGCCCGGTGTGCGGATCGGGCGTCATGCGGCTGCCGGACGAGGCCGCGGCGCGCTGCACCGGCGGGCTGTTCTGCGCCGCGCAGCGCAAGCGGGCCATCCTGCACTTCGCTTCGCGCCGCGCCATGGACATCGAGGGCCTGGGCGAGAAACTGGTCGATCAGCTGGTGGACGCGGAAGTGGTGAAGACGCCCGCCGACATCTACCGCCTGGACGTCGCGACGCTCGCCGCGCTGGAACGCATGGGCGAAAAGTCGGCGCAGAATATCGTCGCTGCCATCGGGAAATCGAAGAAGACCACGCTGGCGCGGCTGATCTTTGCGCTGGGCATCCGCAACGTCGGCGAGGCCACGGCCAAGGATCTGGCGCGCCATTTCGACGGCATGAAAGCCCTGATGGAGGCCGACGAAGAGGCGCTGCAGCAGGTGCCGGACGTTGGCCCCGTCGTGGCCGAGAGCATCGCCCGCTTTTTCGCCGAGCCGCACAATCGCGAAGTCCTCGATCGCCTGCAGCAGGCCGGCGTGAAGGGCGAGGACGAAGGCGGGCGCCATCACGTCGCCGCCTCCGCCGTGAGCGGCAAGACCTTCGTCCTGACCGGCACGCTGCCTTCCTTGACACGCGACGAAGCGGCCGCGCTGATCGAGACGCAAGGCGGCAAGGTGAGCGGCTCGGTGTCGAAGAAGACCGATTACGTCGTCGCCGGCGCGGAAGCCGGTTCCAAGCTGGAGAAGGCCAACGAACTGGGTGTGGCCGTCATCGACGAAGACGGCCTGCGCCGCCTGTTAGAGAATTGAACAGCTGAAGGATTGCCATGAAGAAAATCACCAAGGCCGTATTCCCGGTTGCCGGCATGGGCAGCCGCTTCCTGCCCGCCACCAAGGCCAGCCCGAAGGAGATGATGCCCATCGTCGACAAGCCGCTCATCCAGTACGCGGTGGAAGAGGCGGTGGCGGCGGGCATCACCGACATGGTTTTCATCACCGGCCGCAACAAGCGCGCCATCGAGGACCACTTCGACAAGG
>PNJM01000281.1 GCA_013821865.1 Rhodocyclaceae bacterium | reverse complement strand
ACGCTCGAGCGCCTGGCCGAGGTGGGCGAGCGCATCTGGAACATGGAGCGCCAGTTCAACCTCGCCGCCGGACTGACGGCGAAGGACGACGACCTGCCCAAGCGCCTCAAGACGGAGCCGGCGAAGAGCGGCCCGGCCAAGGGACTGGTCTCCGGCATCGACAAGATGCTGCCGGAATACTACAAGGTGCGCGGCTGGACGACGGAAGGCGTGCCGACCAGGGACACGACCAAGCGCCTCGGTCTGTAACAAACCCGAGCACCCGGGCACCAGGGCGCCAAGAAAATCGCACCTCTTGGTGCTCCTTGGTGCCTTGATGGTGCAAGGAGAATCCTCATGAAACACGTTATCCTGGGCAACGGTCCCGCCGGCGTGGTGGCCGCCGAGACGCTGCGCAAGGCCGATCCCCGCGCCGAGATCACGCTGGTCGGCGACGAGCCGGAGCCGCCATACTCGCGCATGGCGATTCCCTATTTCCTCATCGGCAACATCGGCGAGGCGGGCACGCACCTGCGCAAGGACAAGGGCCATTTCGACGGGCTGGGCATCAAGCTGGTGCACGACCGTGCCGCCGGCGTCGACGCCAAGGCGCGCAAGGTCAAGCTGGCCGACGGCAAGAGCCTCGACTTCGACCGGCTGCTCATCGCCACCGGCTCGCATCCGCTCAAGCCGCCCATCGCCGGCATGGATGCGCCCAACGTGCACACCTGCTGGACGCTGGAGGACGCCCGCGCCATCGTCAAGCTGGCCCAATCCGGCTCGCGCGTGCTGCAGATCGGCGCCGGTTTCATCGGCTGCATCATCATGGAGGCGCTCGCCGCGCGCGGCACGCAGCTCACCGTCGTCGAGATGGGCGACCGCATGGTGCCGCGCATGATGACGGAGAAGGCCGGCGGCATGATCCGCCAGTGGTGCGAGAAGCAGGGGGTCAAGGTGCATACCGGCGCCAAGGTCGAGTTGCTGTGCGCCGGCGCCAGGGCCGGCGAGTTGATTGCGAAACTGAGCAACGGCCAGGAGATCGCCGCCGACCTCGTC
The DNA here is from genome assembly GCA_013821865.1 of Rhodocyclaceae bacterium. Taxonomy (GTDB): domain Bacteria; phylum Pseudomonadota; class Gammaproteobacteria; order Burkholderiales; family Rhodocyclaceae; genus Desulfobacillus. The sequence goes on along the minus strand of PNJM01000281.1, from coordinate 1,774 downwards.
ATCTGCGCCGCCGGCGTCGCACCCAACATCGACTTCCTCAAGGGCAGCGGCATCGCCACCGAGCGCGGCATCCTGGTCGACGCCGCCATGCAGACCAGCGTGCCCGGCATCTACGCCGCAGGCGACGTCACCGAGGCGGCCGACTTCATCAGCGGCAAGCGCACGCTCAACGCCATCCAGCCGAATGCCGCCGACCAGGCGCGCATCGCGGCGATCAACATGGCGGGCGGGCAGACCGCCCTGCCGGGCAGCCTGGCCATCAACGTGCTCGATACGCTCGGGTTGATCTCGGCGTCCTTCGGCCAATGGTGGGGCGAGGCGGGCGGCGAATCGGTCGAACGGGTGGACGAGAAGAGCTTCAGGTACCTCAGCCTGCAGTTCAAGGACGACGTGCTGATCGGCGCCACCAGCATCGGCCTGACCGAGCACGTCGGCGTGCTGCGCGGCCTGATCCAGGGCCGGGTGCGCCTGGGCGAGTGGAAGGAGCGCCTGCTCGCCGATCCGACGCACATCATGGAAGCCTATCTCGCCTCAGCCCAAGGCGGAGAAACGCGCTACCTGGGGACCCGTCCGATCTGATGCGCGTCACCTTCAAGCTCTACGCCATGCTGTCTGACTACCTGCCGGACGCGACGCGCAAGACGAACTCATTGACGCTTGACATCCCGCCCGGCCGCACGGTGGGGCAGGTGATCGACGAATTCAACCTGCCGCCGAAGCTGGTGCATCTCGTCCTGGTCAACGGCAATTTCGTGCCGCCGGCCGAGCGGGCCGGGCGCGCCCTCGTTGAGGGCGACGTGCTGGCCATCTGGCCGCCGATTGCCGGTGGCTGACACGGTCGTCGCGCGCGACTGCGAGATGACGATTTCGCAGCCGGAGTTCCTCCGGCTGCTGCCCGCCGCTGTCGCCGGCGCGGCATTCGAGGCTGACAGGGGCGTATTCACCCATGGCGATGCCGACCGCGGCTGGCGCATCGCGCTGACGCCCTTGCCGGATCTTGAGCACGGCCTGATCCGCCTGCCACGCCAGCGCGCCGTGTTTTCCTTTCGCGGGTATTCCGCCGGGAGAATTACCGCTTTTTTTCAGCGTTTCGATCTGTATTTCGCCCGGGGTGGCGGATGATTTGAGTTAGAATGCGGTGCGGCGGGTCTCCCCGCATTGCAGGGTGGTCAATCTGGTCAGGTCCGGAAGGAAGCAGCCACAGCCATTGTATGCAAGTGCCGGGGGTCAGGCTCGCCGCCCATCCCGCTTTCCGGGCGTTTCCCGCAGGGAAATCTCGCAGATAATTCCCTTCTTCCGCCGGGAGGGGGCCAGGGGAGGGGGTGGCCCACGGACAAATTCCCTCGTCTGATAAAATCCCGCCATGAGCTATCAGGTTCTCGCGCGCAAGTGGCGCCCCAAATCCTTCGCCACGCTGGTCGGACAGGAACATGTCGTGCGTGCCCTGACCCATGCGCTGGAGCAGCAGCGCCTGCATCATGCCTATCTCTTCACCGGCACGCGCGGCGTGGGCAAGACAACCATCGCCCGCATCCTGGCCAAGGCGCTCAACTGCGAGACCGGCATCACGCCCACGCCCTGCGGTACATGCAGTTCCTGTACTGAAATCGATGCAGGTCGCTTCGTCGATCTCATCGAAGTGGATGCGGCGACGAACACCAAGGTCGACGAGATGCGTCAATTGCTCGATAACGCCACCTACGCGCCGACGCGCGGCCGCTTCAAAGTGTACGTCATCGACGAAGTGCACATGCTGTCCACCTCGGCCTTCAAC
>PNJM01000280.1 GCA_013821865.1 Rhodocyclaceae bacterium | reverse complement strand
GCGCACGGCGCTCTCCGCCCACGTCGTGCTGCGCCACATGGACGACTGGGACCGCATCCTCCCCGAAACCCTTGACATGCTGCGCCAGGAGTTCAAGATCGAGCACGCCACCCTGCAGCCGGAGGTTTTCGTGCCCGCGCTGTACGCCATTTCCGACCCCGATCCGGGGCGAAATCCGGCCTGAATCGGGCTATAAACCGCCCGAATCCCGCGCCAAACACAGTGTGCAGCGCGACATACTATATCTAGTGGTAATTTGTAATTGAAAACACAAGACAATTTAACAACTTATTGTTTTTATTGAACTAAAAAATTTCAAAAACCTCTTCACTTGGAGTTTCGGAAAGCGTATTCTTGTCGGCGGTCAGAACGTCATCAAACGGAGACAAGAAGATGAGTACCACCCTCTCTAACCAAAGCGACCCCAAGCTCCGGCAAGCCGATACCCTCCCCGCAGAGCAGGAAATTTCCGGCGAAGTGCTGCTGGAGAAATACGCCAAAGGCAACGAACAGGATGTGCATGACGTGCGCCGCCGCGTGGCGCGCGCGCTGGCCGCGGTCGAAGCCGAAGACAAGCGCGCCTATTGGGAAAAGCAGTTCCTCGAAGCGCAGGAAAACGGGTTCGTCCCCGCCGGCCGCATCAATTCCGCCGCCGGCACCGATCTGCAGGCCACCCTCATCAACTGCTTCGTGCAGCCGGTGGGCGATTCGATCTCCGAGGTCGTCGACGGCCGCCCCGGCATCTACACCGCCCTGTCGCAGGCCGCCGAGACCATGCGCCGCGGCGGCGGCGTCGGCTACGACTTCTCCTCGATCCGCCCGGTGGGCGCGCTGGTCAAGGGCACGCAGTCGCGCGCTTCCGGCCCGGTGTCCTACATGCGCGTGTTCGACCGCTCCTGCGAGACGGTGGAATCGGCCGGCGCCCGGCGCGGCGCGCAGATGGGCGTGCTGCGCTGCGACCACCCCGACATCGAGATGTTCATCCACGCCAAGGACCAGGGCGACCTCACCAACTTCAACGTCTCGGTGGGCGTGACCGACGCCTTCATGAAGGCGGTGGAGGGCGACGGCGACGTGGAACTCGTGCACAAGGCCCAGCCCTCGGCCGATTTCATGGCTGCCGGCGCCTACCAGCGCGAGGACGGCCAGTGGGTCTACCGCAAGGTGCGCGCCCGCGACCTGTGGGATCAGATCATGCGCTCGACCTACGACCACGCCGAGCCGGGCATCCTGTTCCTCGACCGCATGAACCGCGACAACAACCTGTATTACTGCGAGACCATCGAGGCCACCAATCCCTGCGCCGAGCAGCCGCTGCCGCCCTACGGCTGCTGCTGCCTGGGGTCGATCAACCTCACCCGTTTTGTCCGCAAGCCGTTCACCGACCAGGCCGAGTTCGATTACGCCGGCTTCGGCCGCGTCGTCGACATCTCGACGCGCATGCTCGACAACGTGCTCGACGCCACCAACTGGCCGCTGCCGCAGCAGCAGGCCGAAGCCGCCGCCAAGCGCCGCGTCGGCCTCGGCTTCACCGGCCTGGGCGATGCACTGATCATGCTCCGCCTGCGCTACGACACCCCCGAGGCGCGCGACAAGGCCACCGCGATTTCCGCCTTCATGCGCGACCGCGCCTACCTCGCCTCGGTCGAACTGGCCAGGGAGCGCGGCGCCTTCCCGCTGTTCAACGCCGACATGTACCTCTCCGGCGGCAACTTCGCCTCGCGCCTGCCCAACGAGATCAAGGAGCAGATCCGCAAGAACGGCATCCGCAACTCGCACCTGCTCTCCATCGCGCCCACCGGCACGATCAGCCTGGCCTTCGCCGACAACGCCTCGAACGGCATCGAGCCGCCCTTCTCGTGGACCTACACGCGCAAGAAGCGCATGGCCGACGGCACGCACAAGGAATATTCCGTCGAGGACTACGCCTGGCGCTATTACCGCCACGTCGGCGGCGACGCGAACAGCCTGCCGCCCTACTTCGTCACCGCGCTGGATATCTCCGCCGCCGCACACAAGGACATGGTGGCCGCCGTGGCGCCGTACATCGACACCAGCATCTCCAAGACGGTGAACGTGCCGGAGGATTATCCCTACAAGGATTTCGAGGACCTCTACATGATGGCCTGGAAGGCCGGCCTGAAGGGCCTCGCCACCTACCGTCCCAACAAGGTGCTCGGCGCCGTGCTCTCGGTCGAAGGCAGCGCCGCCGCCGAGAAGAAGCAGCCGCAGGACGTGCGCATTTCCGACGCCAACAAGCGCCTCGCCATCCAGACCCTGCCGGCCCCGGTGCTGGCCAGCCTGCGCTGGCCCGGCCGTCCGCGCATGACCGACGGCAACGCGGCGTGGACCTACATGATCGAAACGCCGCACGGCGAGTTCGCCCTCTTCGTCGGCCACATCGAGCAGAACGCCAAGCCGGTGCCCTTCGAAGTATGGGTGAACGGCTCCGAGCAGCCGCGCGGCCTCGGCGCCGTCGCCAAGACGCTGTCGATGGACATGCGCGCGCAGGACCGCGCCTGGCTCAAGCTCAAGCTCGACACCCTGGCCAAGACCGTCGGCGACGAATCCTTCGACATGCACTTCCCGCCCCACGGCGAACTGAAGCGCATGCCCAGCGTGGTCGCCGCCGTGGCGCAGGTCATCCGCTACCGCGTCGAGCAGCTGTGCGGCAGCCCGGACGAGAAAGTGCCGACGCCGGTGCTCGACATCATGTTCAGCCGGCAGGAGCCGAAGACCGGCACCGACGGCACGCTGTCCTGGACGGTGGACATCCAGAACCCGGCCTCGGGCGAGGATTTCGTGCTCGGCCTGAAGGAGATCACCCTGCCGGACGGCGTCACCCGCCCCTACTCGATGTGGCTGTCGGGCAACTATCCACGCGCGCTGGACGGACTGGCGCAGGTCCTC
>PNJM01000279.1 GCA_013821865.1 Rhodocyclaceae bacterium | reverse complement strand
TCGGCGGCATCTGGGGGTGGGTGCCCGGACCGGTGGTTGCGCGTCCGGTCTATGCGCCGGCGCTGGTGGTGTGGGTCGGCCGCCCCGGCTGGCAGCTCTCGTTTTCCATCGGCACGGGGCCCGCGGTCGGCTGGTTTCCGCTCGGCCCGCGCGAAGTCTTCGTGCCCGCCTTCCGCAGCAGCACGGTGTACGTCCAGCGCATCAACGCCCCGCACGTCACCAACATCACGCAGATCGTGAATGTGCAGCGCGAGCCGCACCGGGCGCATTACGCCAATCGCTCGCATCGCGACGCCGTCACCATCGTGCCGGGCAACGTCGTCTCCGGCGGGGCGCCCGTGTCGAGGCACGCATACCGCTTTGCGCAGGGGCAATCGATCGGCCCGCTTCCCGATGCCGCTCCAGCCCCGGCGATTGCGCCGCCGCAGCGGCGCGAGCGGATGGCGGCACCCGCGCCTGTCCCGTCAAGGATGCCGCAGGAACAAACAGGTTCTCAGGGCAGGAGAGGCGGCGCGGAGGGCGGCGCTCCGCGCGGCGTCACGCCATCGGCGCCTGAGTCCCGCTCCGTTGTTCCGCGGCATGCCGCGCCGGCACCGACCCAGGACGCGGCCCCATCGCAGCGCCGCAGCACAACGCGAGACGCCGGCCCGTCGCCCCGTGCGATGGAGCCGCCGCGCGAAGAGAGAAAGGGCGAGCCGGTGCGCGAACGGCGCGATGACGGCAGGGATCGCGGCTCCAAGGAGCGCGAAGGGGGCAGGGGCGGCAGGCCCGGCCCGAACTGAATTGCCGGCGGTTCAGGCGGCCAGCATCAGCGCCGCCGCGACGGCGCCGGGCAGCGCCTGAACCCAGAGTATCCTGCGGCTCGCGGTCAGCGCGCCGAACACGCCCGCCACGACGAGGACGAGGAAGAATTGTTCCCGTCTAGGGACTGTACGGTTCGCCGATCTCGCGCGGCGGATCGGGCTTGCGCGGCTCGGCCGGCGCACGTGCGCTTATCTGCCGCGGGTGATCGCCCATCTTCAGGAACACGCCCGCGTCGCGCGTCGCATCCTCCATCGCCGGGTTGTCGCGGTGCCCCCAGTAGTCGGAGTGTCCGGCGTTATAGACCCGGTGCTCGCTCACGGTGGCGCCATGGCCCGGCATGTCCGGCGGCGGGCCGTATCGCCCGAGCGCCCTCATGGAAGGTTCGCCCGCCAGGGTTTGCCCCGGCGGAAAGGCGAACTGCAGGACTGGGTCGATCTTCGAGTACAGCACCCGGATCTCCACGCCGGCCCCCTGCAAGTCCCAAAGCATCGTCTCGAAGCGCCCGCCCGGCTCGAGCATGTCGCACGGCACCGCGGCGGCCATCAGGCAGACGCGTCCGATCGCCGGATAGCCGCGCTGCCGCAGCAGCGCCAGGGTCTCCAGCGTCAGCCGGCAGCCCAGGGAATGCGCCAGGAAATCCACGCGTTCCAGGTTGGGCATGCGCTGGAGCAACTCCGCGAGCAGCGGTGCGGCCTGCCGGGCCACGCCGACGGCAAACGGGTAGAACATGAAATCCAGCCAGTCGAGCGGGCCGATCCATTTCGCGTCGCCCGGCCAGAAGGCATCGCCGAGGCGTTTTTCGAGGCGCTCGCGATCGACGTCCTCGAAAATCGCGCTTTGGCGATTGCGGAAACCGATATAGGCCTCGGCCGCCTCGCCCTGATGGTTGTTATAGCCATGCACGAGCACCAAGCATTCGCGGCGCGTCAGCGCATCCGGCTGGCCTTTCAGTTCGCCCGGACGGCGCAGCTTGCCGCCCTCCGGCTTCTCGCGCAGGTTGTACACCAGCCCCGGCGCGTAGCCCTCGGGCATGCGACGAAACCTAGCCACCCTGGCGCACCTTGCGCAGGGCCACGATGACATCCTTGGCGATGGGCGCCAGCATGCCGCCCAGCAGCGAGGCGATCACGATGCCGGCGATGCCGCCGAGGCTGAGGCCCTGGGCCCCGGATGGTCCGGTCAGCTGCACCCAGAGCAGAGTGACAAACAGCACCAGCATACCGGCGATGTTCGCGCTGAGCTGGTTCCAGTTCACCCACTTGTCGCCTTCGAACAACTGGAAGGCATCCAGCTTGCGCTTGACCACCTGGTGCAGGCGCGCGTACAAATCCGCGCGGCGCTTCGCCTCGTCGCGATCGACGCTTTCCGCATCCATGATTCTGGGCAGCGTGTCGGCCTGGAGATACCAGTCAAAGACGTCCTGCGGATCGGCGCCGTGGGTCATGAACAGATAGAGGTTTGAGTAGCGCTTCGGATTGCTGAGCGCAATGTCGGCCGCGTCCTGGATATGGCCCAGCATCCGGTCCAGTTCCAGGGCGAACAGCGCATGCTCGGGCTTGCGCGCGAAGCGCCAGGTTCCGCCAAGGTCTCCACGGCGGTCGAGCAGGGTACGCGACGTATCGAAGGCCGCGTCCATCCCGGTGCCGGTGGTGAGATGAATCAGCTCGCGATACGCATGATTCAGCGACGCTTCTCCGCCCGAAGACAGGTTCAGGTTTCGCGCCAATTCGAACGCACCCGGCGACGCGTTCATCCATGCGCTCACCGCCTTCGCGTGAAAACGGGTGCGCGAGTCGCGCAGCTTCTTCCACAATTCGATCATGGCCATCGAGAGCGCGCCCACCGCCGCCAGCGCGACAAAATACTTGAGCAGGAAATCCGCGAACGTCTCGACCGTCTTTTGCACCGTAATCGGGTCCATAACGCCTCCTTGTCATGACAGATGCAGCATACGCCTCGTCGTTTGACGCCTGCAGGTCGGCCTTCAGGCCGACTTGGGCCTCCGGTGATGGTCAGCGCGTCGCGGTGAACGAGGTCGGGAGCGATTTCATTTCCGGTTTTTCCCCTCCAGCATTCCCTTCAGGTTCGCGAACGGCGAATGGGTGG
>PNJM01000278.1 GCA_013821865.1 Rhodocyclaceae bacterium | reverse complement strand
TTCGTGCCCATCGCCTTCCAGCTGTGGGACGGCGACAACGGCGAAGAGGGCATGAAGATGTCGCTGTCGACCTGGTACTACTTGCTGCCGCAGCCGGCGACGCCACTCACGGTATACCTGTGGCCGTTCGGTCTCGGTTTCCTCGCGCTGGGCGGGGAGGTGTGGCTGCTGCGCAGGATGCGCAGAAAGGTTTCGTCGTGAAAGACAAAATCCCCCCTGGCCCCCCTTTTTCAAAGGGGGGAATAACGGTACCGAGCCCCCCTTTGAAAAAGGGGGGTTGGGGGGATTTCAACGGCGGCAAAAACACATGACCTCCCTGACCCACCCAGCAGTCTGGCTTCTCGCAGCAGCCACCGCCGCACTCAACCTGCCGCTGGGCCGCCTGCGCGCGCATGCGCCGCGCCGCTCGCACCGCTGGTTCGGCCTGCTGGCGGCGTTGGTGTTCCTCTTTCTCGCCCTGCGCCATGCCTTCGCCCTCGACTGGATCGCGGCGCTCGCCGCCGGGCTGCTGCTCTTCATCGGCGCGCCGGCCATGGCGAACATGAACAAGTGGGATCGCCTGGATTTCGTTCACAACACCGTGTTCGTGCTGATCGACGGCAAGGGCCGGCTGCGTACCGAGTTCCACGGCCTGGCCACGCCCACCGAGGAAATTGCCAAGGCGGCGCGCGTCCTGATGACGCCGCAAGCCGCGAAGAAAAGGAAATGATCATGTACAAATCCATCTACCTTCCGCTCGACAACTCCGCCCATTCCCTGCGCGGCGTGGATCTCGCCATCGCCCTGGCGAAGGCCGGCGGCGCGGCGCTCGCCGGCAGCCACGTCTATGCTGCCAAGCTGCACGACCGCCGCTTCCGCCAGATGGAAGGCGGCCTGCCCGAGGCCTACAAGAAGGAAGAGAAACTCGTCGAGCAGCGCGACATCCACGACGACCTCATCACGCGCGGCCTGCAGGTGATCTCGGATTCCTATCTCGACGTGTTCGAGGCGAAGTGCGAGGCAGCCGGTCTTGCCGGACGTTCGGTTTCGCTGGAAGGCAAGAACTGGCAGGCACTGGTGAAGGACATCGCCGCTTCCGACTGCGACCTGGTGGTGATGGGCGCGCTCGGCCTCGGCGCCGTGGAAGCCTCCCAGCTCGGCAGCGTCTGCGAGCGCGTGGCGCGGCGCGTCGACCGCGACCTGCTTGTAATTCGAGACATCGAAGATCACGACGGCGCCATCGTCGTCGCGCTTGACGGCAGCCCGCAGTCGTACGGCGGCCTGATGACGGCGCTGGAACTGGCGCGCGTCTTCAAGCGCCCGGTGGAAGCGGTGGCCGCCTTCGATCCGGATTTCCACTACGTCGCCTTCAACAGCATCGCCAAGGTGCTCTCGCCGGAGGCGGCGAGCGTGTTCCGCTTCCAGGAGCAGGAGCGGCTGCACGAGGAGATCATCGATTCCGGCCTGGCCAAGATCTACCAGGGCCATCTCGACGTGGCCAAGCGCATCGCCGCCGACGAGGGCGTGGCGCTGTCCATACGGCTGCTCTCCGGCAAGGCCTTCGAGCAGTTGCTGCGCTACGCCCGCGAAACGAAGCCATGGCTCATGCTGCTGGGACGCATCGGCGTGCATTCCGAAGCCGGCATGGATCTGGGCAGCGCCACGGAGAACCTGCTGCGCCTGGCCCCCTGCAACCTGCTGCTCTCGGCCCGCTGTTTCGAGCCGCCCATCGACCACATCGCCGAGACCACCATGAGCTGGACCGAGGAGGCGGAAGCGCGCATGCGGCGCGTGCCCGAGTTCGTGCGCGGCATGGCGCGCAAGTCCATCATCAAGCAGGCCGCCGAGCGCGGCCACACGGTGGTGACCTCCGACGTGATCGACGCCGTGCTCGGGCGCATGCCCGGCGGCGCGGCCATGGGCGGCGGCAAGTGCCCCTTCGCCCACAACGGCCCGCCGAAGAAGAAGGATACGGACGAAGAGCCCGCCCTGAGCTGGGAACCCGCGGCGCTGGCGCGCCTCGATCCCATGCCGCCCTCCGTGCGCGACCACGCCCGGCTGCGCATCGAGAAGATGGCGCGGCGCACGGGCGAGTCCGTCATCACCGAAGCCATGGTGGACGCCGCCACGCGCGCCGTCACCGAGATGCTGGGGTAGTCGCGTGCCAACGCCCCAACTGGTCTCCTGGAACCTCACGCGCCGCTGCAACCTCGCCTGCGGCCACTGCTACCTGGACGCGGTGCAGCGCAAGCGCGACTGTGGCGACGAACTGGCCTCCGAGGAAGCGGTACGAGTCGTAGAGGAGATCGCGGAACTCGCGCCGGGCGCGATGCTGGTGCTCACGGGCGGCGAGCCGCTGCTGCGCCGCGACCTGATCGAGCTGGTGCGCACCGCTTCGGCCCTCGAGCTGATGCCGGTCATCGGCACCAACGGCACGCTGCTGGACGGCTCCCGGGCCGAGGGGCTGCGGGCGGCCGGCGCCGTGGGGGCGGGTATCAGCCTCGATTCGGTTACCCCAGCTTTCCACGACCGCCTGCGCGGGCTGGATGGCGCCTGGGCGGGCGCCGTCGCGGGCGCCCAGGCGGCGCGGGAGGCCGGCCTCGCCCTGCAGCTGCAGACCACGCTCTTCGCCGAGAACCGCGGCGAACTGGGGGCGATGGCGGATCTCGCCGAAGAAATGGGCGCCATGGCCCTCAACCTTTTCTTCCTGGTCTGCACCGGCCGGGGTGTGACCCAGACGGACATGCCGCAGGCCGCCTATGAAGAGACCCTGCGGGACATCGCCCGCCTGCAGCGGGAACGCCCGGGCCTAATGATCCGCGCCCGCTGCGCCCCCTACATGCGGCGCATGCTCAATCTGCATGCCGGTGAATCGGCGGAGGGCTACACGGAGTGGTCGAGCGCCTGCCTGGCCGGTCGCTCCTACCTGCGCATCACGCCCAATGGGGAGGTTACCCCCTG
>PNJM01000277.1 GCA_013821865.1 Rhodocyclaceae bacterium | reverse complement strand
TGTTTAGACCTGAATATTTCGGGCGTTATGACAAAGCTCAAAGAGCCAACTGAAAAAACGCCCCCGCCCCGACCCTGGCCTCGGCCCACGCCCGGCCGCCGTGGCGGTGAATGGCCAGCCGCACCTCGCCAAGCCGATTCTGCATGACCACGGCCATAAGGCTTTGATCCGCCTCAACCACCACGGCGATGCGCTGGGCATAGCCGTACATGGCGGCCGGGTAGGCTCCTGCATGCTGGCAATTCATCCCCCTGGTTCCCGGGCCAGGAGCGGGGGATAACGATTCAGCCGACCGCCTTCAGGATCACCGGCATCAGATCCTGCGGCAGCCTGATCAGCTTCAGCGCCCCCTCATGCCCGCGCGGGGACATTTTTCTCCAGGTTTTTTGCAGGATGTCGATCCACTTCGCCTCGCTGTATTCGGGATGCTGCGCGACGAAGTCGGCGAGGTAGTGCTCGAGGAAGACGAGATCGACCACGTCCTCCAGCAACTGCGTTTCCGGATTGAGCTTGAGTGCTTCCTTGCGCACGAGCGACTGCACGCGGGCGACCATCTCCTCGCCATAGCCGACCTCGCGCAGGATGGCGCCGGCGGTTTCGGCGTGGAACTTCAGCAGGCGCGCGCGCCACTGCTTGTAGCCATGGGCATCGCGGGGATATTCGCCGCGCGGAATCGTCCAGCGGCGGATGTGCTGGCAGCGCACGGCAAGGCGCACCGCTTCGGAAGCCTCGGGTGCGAATCGCGCCAGCATTTCGCTCATGCGTCGGGCGTAGAGGAGTTCCTTGGGATATTCCTTGCCCTCGAAGGCCTCCGTGTTCGGGTCCTCGGCGTTTGCCGCGTCAAAACGGCCGATCGCCAGCTCGAATCGCTGCGGATCTTTGATCATTTTCTCGTCGCGTTGCGCAATGTGGTGAGTGGATGATTGTAATATACCGGGACGCCGGACGATCGCTTGAATGAAATGGCTGGAGGGCCAATGAATAGCAACGACGCTGACAGGGATACCGGACCCGCCGCTGCGAACGGGGAGTTCGCCGATCTGCGCGCGGAAGTGGAGCGGCTAAGGCGGGAGAATGCGGAACTGTCGGCCAGGCTGGACGCTTCGGCCGCGCAACCCGGCACCGGCGGGAACGGTCGCGAATTCAACGGCATCACCTCGCTGGATGCGCTGCGCAACATGGTAATGGCCGCCGAGTACAAGGACCACGACACCGGCGCCCACCTGGTCAGGATCGGCTATTTCTCGGCACTGCTCGCCTCCGTTTGCAGCCCGGAGGGTTCCTTCGCGCAGATGCTGTTCATCGCGAGCCCGATGCACGATGTCGGCAAGATCGGAATCCCCGACCATATCCTGAAGAAACGCTCCTCGCTTTCAGCCGACGAGCGCCGCATCATGGAACAGCATCCCGGCTACGGCGCGCGCATTCTGGAGGGTTCCGACGCACCGATGCTTCGTCTCGCCTCCGAGATAGCGCTCACGCACCACGAATGCTACGACGGCAGCGGCTACCCGCGGGGCTTGAAGGGGAAGGACATCCCGCTCTGCGGGCGCATCGTCGCCGTCGCGGATGTCCTCGATGCGCTGGTGATGGATCGCAGCTATCGGTCGGCCATGCCCTGGGACCAGGCCATCGACCTGGTCAAGGCCGGCCGCGGCGGGCACTTCGATCCGGAGGTGGTGGATGCTTTTCTGAGCGTGGAGGATCGGGTGCTCGATCTGCGCGACACGATGGTTCGCGGAGAGACGCCGCAGCGGCTGCCAGGTCTTGCCGGGTATGCCGGCGTTGACCCGCTCGGTTTCTACGGGGAGCCGCTGAACTCGGCGGCATCCGGCCGGCACCCACTGGATGTCGATACCGACTTCCGCGACCGCTGAAGCCTCAGTCCGGCACGCCGCGCCACCGCAGCCAGTCCTTGATCGCCGGGCCGGTGCCGAAATCCCACGGCCTCAGCTTCTCCGGTGCAACGAGCCGGAACTCGGCCAGTTCCTCGTTGAGCGTGATGTCGCCGCCGGCCACGACGTGATAGGCGATGATGACTTCGTTCTTGCGCTGGAACGGATAGACGCCGATGAGGCTGACGGCAAGAGCGTCAAGGTCGAGCTCTTCCTTCACTTCGCGCGCCACCGCCTCTTCCGGCGTCTCGTCGCGTTCAAGGAAACCGGTGATGATGCCGAACATTTTTTCCGGCCAGGCGTGGTTGCGGGCCAATACGACCTGGCCGCCGAGCTCCACCAGCCCCGCCACCACCGGCAGGGGGTTGTCCCAGAAGACGTAACCGCAGCCCTCGGTGCCGCAGGCAAGGCGGGGGATGTCCGCAATCACGCGCTCGGCCAGCGGCGAGCCGCAGCGCAGACAGTAACGCGCCTTGTTCATTTCTAGATCACGGCATCGCCCGCGTGCCAGGATTCGAGCACGGTATGCGAGACGGCGCGGAAACCCAGGACTGCACGTTCATAGCCGCTCGCCCACCCAGCCCTGGACGGAGGCCAGCGCGGCGCCCAGTTTTTCGGGCTGCGTGCCGCCGGCCTGGGCCATGTCGGGCCGGCCGCCGCCCTTGCCGCCGACCTGCCGGGCGACGAAGTTCACCAGCTCGCCGGCCTTCACCTTGGCGGTGAGATCGGCGCTGACGCCGGCGATGATAGAAGCCTTGCCGTCCTGGGCCACGCCGAGCACGACGATGCAGGATTTCAGCTTGTCCTTGAGCTTGTCCAGGGTCTCGCGCAGCGCCTTGGCGTCCGCCCCCTCGAGCGTGGCGGACAGCAGCTTCACGCCCTTCACGTCGACAGCCTGATTCACCAGGTCGTCGCCCTGGCTGGCGGCGAGTTTCGATTTCAGCCGCCCCAGTTCCTTCTCCAGCGCTTTCACGTTGTCGAGGATCTGGCCGACCTTGAGCACGATCTCCTGCGGTTGCGCCTTGAGGCTGGCCGCCACGCTGGCCAGTTCCCGCTCCTGCTGC
>PNJM01000276.1 GCA_013821865.1 Rhodocyclaceae bacterium | reverse complement strand
CGCCCTGCGGCACCATGGGCACGCGCTCGCGCGCGCACAGCGCCACCACGGCGGCGACCTCCCCGGTGCCGGCCGGCTTCACCACGCAGCGCGCCCGCCCGGTGTAGCGTCCGCGCCAGTCCGTGAGGTAAGGCGCCATGTCGGCGCCCGTCACCATGGCGCTCTCGCCGACGATGGCCGCGATGTGCCTGTTGAACGCCTCGCCGCTCACGCCGGCAGGACTTCGGCGTAGAGATCGTGCACGTCGCAGTCGGTCACGCGCACGCGGGCGAACTCGCCGACCTTCAATTGCCCGCCGTTCGGGATATACACCAGGCCGTCGATTTCCGGCGCGTCGGCCCGGCTGCGGGCGACGGCGCCCTCCTCGTCGACCTCCTCCACCAGCACCTCGATGACCTGGCCGATCTTCTGTTCGAGCCGCTGGGTGCTGATGTCCTCCTGCAGTTCCATCAGCCGGGTCCGCCTCTCCTCGCGCACTTCCTCCGGCACGGGATCGGGCAATGCGTTGGCCGCTGCCCCCTCCACCGGGGAGTAGGCGAAGGCGCCGACGCGGTCGAGCCGCGCCTCCTCGAGAAATTGCAGCAGTTCCTCGAACTCGGCCCCGGTTTCTCCCGGGAAACCCGTGATGAAGGTGCTGCGGATCGTCAGGTCCGGACAGATGGCGCGCCAGGCGCGGATGCGCTCGAGGTTGTCCTCGGCGCTGGCCGGGCGTTTCATGAGCTTCAGGATGCGCGGGCTGGCATGCTGGAAGGGCACGTCGAGGTAAGGCAGGATCCTGCCTTCCGCCATGAGCGGCATCAGGCCATCCACGCCGGGATAGGGATAGACGTAATGCAGCCGCACCCAGACGCCCAGTTCGCCCAGCGCCCTGGCCAGATCGTAGAGCCGTGCCTTCACCGGCTTGCCGCCCCAGAAGCCGGTGCGGTACTTGACGTCGACACCGTAGGCGCTGGTGTCCTGCGAGACGATGAGCAGCTCCTTGACGCCCGCCGCGACGAGGTTTTCCGCCTCGCGCATCACTTCGTTGACGGGCCGGCTGACGAGGTCGCCGCGCAGCGAGGGGATGATGCAGAAGGTGCAGCGATGGTTGCAGCCTTCGGAAATCTTGAGGTAGGCGTAGTGGCGCGGCGTCAGCTTGATGCCGATGCTGTCAGAAGCAGGCGGCACCAGATCCTCGAACGGATTATGCGGCTTGGGCAGATGCTGGTGCACCGCCCGCATCACCTGCTCGGTGGCATGCGGTCCGGTCACGGCCAGTACCTGCGGGTGGGCCGCCAGCACCACGTCCTCCCTGGCGCCGAGGCAGCCGGTGACGATGACGCGGCCGTTCTCGTCCAGCGCCTCGCCGATGGCATCGAGCGATTCCTCCACCGCGGCGTCGATGAAGCCGCAGGTGTTCACGACGACGAGATCGGCACCCTCGTATTCGGGCACGATGGCATAGCCCTCCGCGCGCAGGCGCGTGAGGATATGCTCGGAATCGACCAGGGCTTTCGGACAGCCCAGGGAGACAAAGCCGACCTTCGGCTGGGCGGCAACTTTCTTGCGTGGCATTCTGTCGGGGAAGGCTTGCGGCAGGGTTGGGGCCGCGGGCGTTGCGCTTACTTCTTCTCGGGCGCCGGATCGATGGCGGCTTCTTTCTTCTCGCCGTTCTTCGCGGCGGCCGGAGGGGCGGCGAAGTTGGGGAACTGGAAGCCGGAGAACATGCTGCGCGTCTGGCTTTCGATCTGTTCCTGCATCTGCATGAACATCTTCTTGGACTGCTCCATGTAGGCGCCCATCATGCTCTGCATGGCGGGCCCCTGGAAGTTGAGGAACTGCGCCCAGAGATCCTTGCTCATGGGATTGTTCTCGCCGTACATGGTGCGCGCCTGGTCCTGGAGCTTGGCCTGCATGTCGGTGAAGGCCTTGATGTTGCCTTCCAGGTACTTGCCCATCATGCCCTGCATGGCGTTGCCGTAGAAGCGGATCATCTGCGACAGCAGGTCGCTGGTGAACATCGGCATGCCGCCGGCCTCTTCGTCGAGAATGATCTGCAGCAGGATGCTGCGCGTGAGATCCTCGCTGCTCTTGGCGTCGACGACCTGAAACTCCTCGTTCCGCAGCACCAGGTCCTTCACGTCCGCAAGCGTGATGTAGGAACTCGTCTTGGTGTCGTACAGGCGGCGGTTCGGGTATTTCTTGATGAGTCTCAGCTGTTGCTCGGCCATCGTCTCGCTCCTCCCCCAATCGATCGATTATACATGCGCCGGAAAGGCAGGCCCCGCCGCGCGTCGGCGGCTGTCGGCCTTTCCGCCTCAATTTCAATACATGTGCAGGCCACCGTTGATGGACAGGGTCGACCCGGTCATATAACCGGCGTATTCCGAAGCAAGGTAGGCCACGAGATGCCCGATCTCCTCCGGCTTGCCCAGCCGCCCCATCGGAATCTGGGCGACGATCTGTTCGCGCACCTCCGGCTTGATCGCCATGACCATGTCCGTGCCGACGTAGCCGGGCGCGATGGCATTGACCGTGACGCCCTTGTGGGCCACTTCCTGGGCAATCGCCTTGGTAAAGCCGAGGATGCCCGCCTTGGCCGCCGAGTAGTTGGCCTGGCCGAACTGGCCCTTGACGCCGTTCACCGAGGAAATATTGATGATGCGCCCCCAGCCGCGCTCGGCCATGCCGGGCAGCACCTGGTGGGTGACATTGAAGACACTGTTGAGGTTCACGTCGATGACGGCGTTCCAGTCGGACGCCTGCATCTTGCGGAACATGGCGTCGCGCGTGATGCCGGCGTTGTTAACCAGCACTTCCACCGGGCCGAGTTCCGACTCGATGCGACGCACCATCTCGTTGCACGATTCGTAATCGGCGACATCGCCTTCCGCCGCGTGGAACACGAAGCCTTCGGCCTCGTTCTTCACCAGCCATTCGTCCTTGTGAGGGAATCCCGGCAGGCAGTTCGCCACCACCACAAAGCCGTTCTCGGCCAGCGCCTTGCAGATCGCCGTGCCC
>PNJM01000275.1 GCA_013821865.1 Rhodocyclaceae bacterium | reverse complement strand
CACATGGCCCTCGATCCAGTCGGTGGCAGCCGCATCCAGCTGTGCGTCGAGGTCGGCCATGAGCGCTGCCGTGCGGGCCACAGCAGCCGGGGCCAATTCCGGCAGTTGTGTCAGTGCGGCCCGCCAGCGCACCCGCTCGAAGCGCGTGTCCTCGTTGGACGGATCGCTGATCCAGGGCTTGCCCAGCGCCTGCAGCCATGCCTGCAGATCGGCGCGGCGGTGCGCCAGCAGCGGACGCACCACGGTCACCCCCTCAGCAAGCGGCCTGGCCACGCGGATGCCCGCCATGCCCGCAAGGCCGGCACCGCGCGCGAGCCGGGCGAGCAGCGTCTCCGCTTGGTCATCGGCGGTATGGCCGGTCGCCAGGACGGATATGCCGGCGTGCACACACCAGTTTGCCATCAGCGTGTAGCGGGCGTCGCGCGCGGCCTCCTGCAGGCTCGTTGTGGCCGGCGTGTCCCAGCGCAGGATGTGATGCGGTATGTCGTGCGCTGCCAGCCAGCGCCCGACTTGCCCGGCCTCATGCGCTGAGTCGGCGCGCAGATTGTGATCGACAGTCAGAGCGGTGATGCGGCCCGGCAGCGCCGCTTGCGCCAGCAGGGCGAGTGCCAGGCTATCCGAGCCGCCGGAGACAGCGACGGCCAGGCGTTCCGGCGGGGTCGGCAGGAGCCGGGCAAGTGTTTGGGCTAAGACAGACGGCAGTCCGTCAGCCACATTTGGCGTCCTTACGGGTTGCCGTCAGGTCCTTGGCCAGGCGACCGCGCGCAATCGCCTTGTAGGCGGCGTCCAATTCGCCCAGCGTACGGCAGGCAAGCTCCGGCTGGCCACGGGCGACCAGCGACTTGCCAAGCCACAACAGCGTGTCCGGTGCCCGCTCGCCCTTGGGGAACTTTTCATACCCCTCGGCAAAGGCGAGTGCTGCTTCGTCGAACTTCTTCTCGACCATGTAAACACGCCCGAGCCAGTATTGCGCGTAGGATGCCCGGCGGGAGCTGCCGTTTGCCTTGACAAAGTCCGCCAGGGCCAGCGCCGCTTTGGCGTGATCCTTGGCCTCGACCAGGGCATAGGCGGCCAGATAGGCGGCCTCTACAGCGTCCACGCTTTTCTTGGGTTCTGCCGGCTTGGCCGCATCGGTATCCGTGGCGGCAGCGATGACCGGTGACACCGGCGCGGCTGGTCCCGTGGCCACGCCGGGGGCCTTGCCGCCTTCCAGCGCGTTCAACCGGAACTCGGCGTCGCTTTTGAAGCGCGTGACACCATCTTCCGTCTGCATCAGGCGGAAGTTGGCCTGTTCGAGCTGGCCGGTCAGCGTCTGCAGGCGCGCCTCCAGAGCATCAAGCCGCTCCTGCATGGCAACCAGCGCGGAGGTATCGGGCTTGGCCGGGGCCTGCGCCGGTGCGCCGGTGGCTGACTCCGGCTCGATGTAGATCGGCTGGCCTTTGGGGAAAACCTTGCGTTGCAGAACCCGCAGATCCTTCTCGATCCGTTCGATGCGGGCGGCATCATCAGCGGATTGGGCGTGGGCCGTGGGTGCGAAGGCAACAAGGCTGAGCAGCAAAATGATAATACGACTCATGTCTTACTCCTGTCGCGAACTGTATAGCAGAGCTTTGTCGCCATTCTCGGTTTTCGGCACGACATCCGTCCACCAAATCAAACGCCCCGACGCTTCGGCAGCATCGGGGCGTCATGATGGGCAGAATAGGGCGAATTAGCTGTTAGGGTTGTCCAGAACGGCAACACCGCGACGGTTTTGTGCCCAGCTCTCATCGTTGGACTCAGCAACTTCCGGGCGCTCCTTGCCGTAGGAGATCGTCTTCACGCGGCCTGCCGGAACACCGGCGCTCACCAGGAAGCTCTTGACCGCGCTGGCGCGGCGCTCGCCGAGTGCCAGGTTGTATTCGCGGGTGCCGCGCTCGTCGCAGTGGCCTTCCACAGTCAAAGTGATGCTGCCGTATTTCTTCAGCCACTCAGCCTGCTTGGCGAGCGTTGTGCGCGCCGTCTCGCTCAGCGTGTAGCTGTCGTAATCGAAGAACACGCGGTCAGCGCCGGCAGTCTCGATGAAGTCCTTCAGGCTGCCCGGAGTCGTCGAGGCCACAACCGGTGTTGGTGCCGGCGGCGGCGGTGGCGGCGGAGCCACTTGCTGCGTCGGTGCCGGCGGTGGCGGCGGCGCGGGCGGCAGTTCTTCCTTCTTGGAGCAGGCGGCAAGCATTGCGATGGTGCCGGCCAGAGCCGTCATCCGTGCAATGCGAAGAGAATTATACGACGTACCCATGGGTCTCTCCCGTCTCAGACGCTGAAAAAAGCAAGTCAAACTGTTGTCTGATATAAAGTTTCATTGCGGCAGGTCAAGACAAGGCTTGAACGAACATAATTCTTTATAGCGCGTTTTCACTTATGGCAGCAACGGCGACCAGTTCGGATCGGAGGCATCGGTCGGCGTCGGGATCCGGCGCTCGTTCGCACCCGTCAAGTCCACGGCGTAAATCGCGACACCGCCATCAGAGCGGGCTGTCGAGCGCTGCGACCGGAAGAAGGTGATGACCCGTCCGTTCGGTGACCAGGCGGGGGCTTCGTCCTGCCAGCTGTCGGTCAGCAGGCGCTCGCCGCTGCCGTCCGGCCGCATGACGCCGATGCGCAGCTTGCCGGCGGCAATTTTGGTGAAGGCGATCAAGTCGCCGCGCGGCGACCAGACGGGGGAGCCATAGCGCGCGCGGGGGTTTGTGCGGTCGAAGGAGATGCGCTGCGCCCCGCTGCCGTCCGCGTTCATCACATACAGCTGCTGCGAGCCGCCCCGGTTGGATTCGAAAACGATTCGCTGGCCATCGGGCGAGAAACTGGGCGACGTGTCGATCGACGGCTGGTTGGTGATCCGGCGGGTCTGCCTCGAGGCCAGATCGAGGATGTGGATATCGGAGTCGCCGTTCTCGGAGAGGGTCAGCGCAATGCTGCCGCCGTCCGGCGCATAGCGCGGCGCAAAGCTCATGTTGGGGAAACGGC
>PNJM01000274.1 GCA_013821865.1 Rhodocyclaceae bacterium | reverse complement strand
CGGACGGGACGCTCAATGCCGATGGCGCGTGGAAAGGCGGCGGCACCCAGCTCAACTTCAAGCTCGACGTGAGCGACGCCGGCAGGATGCTGGAGCGGCTCGGCTATGCCGACGCCGTCAAGCGCGGTACGGCCAGGCTGGAGGGCAAGGTGTCCTGGAACGGCGCGCCGACACAGATCGACTATGCCACGCTGGACGGCAGCCTTTCCGTCGAGGCGGCGCGCGGCCAGTTCAACAAGCTCGAGCCGGGCGTGGGCAGGCTGCTCGGCATCCTCAGCCTGCAATCGCTGCCGCGGCGCATCACGCTGGACTTCCGCGACATCTTCAGCGAGGGCTTCGCCTACGATTCGATCACCGGCAACGCAATAGTCGCGCGCGGCACCATGACCACGCAGGATCTGCAGATTCAGGGCCCCTCGGCGAAGATTTTCATGAAGGGCGATGTGAGCATTCCGGCGGAAACGCAGAACCTGCGCGTGCGCGTCGAGCCGGCCGTGGGCGAGAGCGTCGCCGTCGGCACCATGCTGGCCAACCCGGTCGTCGGTGCGGCGGCCTGGGTCGTGCAAAAAGTGCTGAAGGACCCCCTCGGCCAGATCTTCGCCTTCGAATACGCCGTGACCGGCAGCTGGAGCGACCCGAAGGTGGAGAAGATCCAGCAGCCGGCGGGAAAGAAAAGCGAGGAGTGAGTCGTGGGGAGTGAGGAGAAAACGCGTATTGCCGCCGTGCAGATGGTATCCGGCCCCGACATCGGGGAGAACCTGCGCGAGGCCGGCCGGCTGGTCGCCGAAGCCGCGGCGCGCGGCGCGCGGCTGGTTGCCCTGCCGGAATACTTTCCGCTCATCTCCGGCAACGAGACCGACAAGGTGCGCGCCCGGGAGAAGGACGGCGCGGGGCCCTTGCAGGACTTCCTGCGCGAAGAGGCGATGAAGCACAAGGTATGGCTGGTGGGGGGCTCCATTCCGCTGGAAGCCTCGGTGCCGGACAAGGTGCGCAACACCTGCCTGGTGTTCGACGACTCGGGCAGGCGCGTGGCCCGCTACGACAAGATCCATCTTTTCGGCTTTCAGCGCGGAACGGAACGCTACAACGAGAGTCAGACCATCGAGGCCGGCCGCGGCGTGGTGGCCATCGATTCGCCCTTCGGCCGCCTCGGGCTGTCGATCTGCTACGATCTGCGCTTCCCCGAGCTCTACCGCAGCATGGGCGAGGTGGATCTGCTGGTGGTGCCCGCCGCATTCACCCAGACGACGGGCCAGTCTCACTGGGAGTTGCTGCTGCGCGCGCGCGCGGTGGAAAACCTGTGCTATGTGCTGGCCTCGGCCCAGGGCGGCACGCATCCGAGCGGGCGCATGACCTGGGGCGACAGCATGATCATCGACCCGTGGGGCGCGGTGCTGGATCGCCTGCCGAAAGGCCCGGGCGTCGTGGTTGCCGACATCGACCCCGCCCGCATCGCGGAACTGAGAGCGAACCTGCCGGCGCTTCTGCACCGCACGATTTTTTAGACGTTTCGAAAATAAATCCCCATGCCCAATCATCTAGATACCGCCGAATCCTGCCTGCTGGCGCCCTTCGACCTGACTTCGCGCCGGCTCGAATCGGTGTTCGGCACGCTGCACCAGCACCGCATCGACTTCGCCGACCTGTATTTCCAGTACTCCCGCTCCGAGGCCTGGAGCCTGGAAGAGGGCATCGTCAAGTCGGGCAGCTTCAACATCGAGCAGGGCGTCGGCGTGCGCGCCCTCTCCGGCGAGAAAACGGCATTCGCCTACTCCGACGAAATCTCGCTGCCGGCGCTCCAGTCGGCGGCGCAGGCTACGCGCGCCATCGCGGCGCAGGGTGCCGAGAAACTGGTGCCCATGCTCAGCGGGTCGGTGGTTCGCGGGCTGTATGCCCCGGCCGATCCGCTCGCCTCGCTGTCGGATACCGGGAAGGTCAAACTGCTCGAGCGCCTCGAGGGTTTTGCCCGGGCGGCGGATGCGCGCGTGACGGAGGTCATGGCCCACATCGCCGGTTCCTACGAGGTGGTGCTGATCGCGCGTTCGGACGGGCGCCTTGCCGCCGACGTGCGGCCGCTGGTGCGCGTTTCCGTCACGGTCCTCATGCAGGAGGCCGGCCGCCGCGAGCAGGGCTCGGCGGGCGGGGGCGGACGCTTCGATTACGGCTATTTCACCGATGCGGTGCTGCGCGACTACGCGAAACAGGCCGTGCACCAGGCCAGTGTCAATCTCTCCGCGCGCCCGGCCCCGGCCGGCGCCATGACCGTCGTGCTGGGCAGCGGCTGGCCCGGCATCCTGCTGCACGAGGCGATCGGCCACGGCCTCGAAGGCGACTTCAACCGCAAGGGCAGTTCGGCCTTTGCCGGCCGCATCGGCGAGCGTGTTGCGGCGCCCGGCGTCACGGTGGTCGACGACGGCACGATCGCCGACCGGCGCGGCTCGCTTTCCATCGACGACGAAGGCAACCCGACGCAGCGCACGGTGCTGATCGAGAACGGCATTCTCGCCGGCTACCTGCAGGATTCGCTCAACGCGCGCCTCATGGGCGTGCCGGTCACCGGCAACGGCCGGCGCGAATCCTTCGCCCACCTGCCGCTGCCGCGCATGACGAATACCTACATGCTGAACGGCGACCGCGATCCGCAGGAGATCATCGCCTCGGTGAAGAAGGGGCTTTACGCCGCCAATTTCGGCGGCGGCCAGGTGGACATCACCAGCGGAAAATTCGTCTTCTCGGCGGCCGAGGCCTACATGATCGAGAACGGCAGGATCACCTATCCGGTCAAGGGCGCCACGCTGATCGGCAACGGGCCGGACGCGCTGACGCGGGTTTCCATGATCGGCAACGACATGGCGCTCGATCCGGGCGTGGGCACCTGCGGCAAGGAGGGCCAGAGCGTGCCGGTCGGCGTGGGACAGCCCACGCTGCGCATCGACGGCCTGACGGTCGGCGGAACCGGCTGATCTTCCGGGCGGGGAGAAACAGGCGTTCAGGGCGTCGGCAACATTGATCGATGTCAAACAATGAGAG
>PNJM01000273.1 GCA_013821865.1 Rhodocyclaceae bacterium | reverse complement strand
CAATATTCACTGCACAGTGAAGTTGTGCTCTGTGCTGACCTAAGAGTCAGTGCCAAACTACGCCCACGCCATCAGGGGCCGACCCTGCCCCCACTCGGTCGCCATCGATGTTGCGGAGGATCGAAGAGATCTTATCGATGCAAGCTCTACGGAAAGGTTACGCAGGGACCAATTCGAACTGCTCATTCAGCACGCAAAAGGCTCCACACCTAGCAAGCGATGAGACCTGATGGGACAATATGGGCAAATTATTGCCATCGCCATCGAGTCAAGGAGGCATACTGCCCTTAACACGGGTAGCTAGATGGGTAGCCAGATAGGAAAATAAAGGAGATAAGTTGGAAAAACAATTATTAATCATTTGGCTACAATTTAGATGAAGATTGCCACCTGGAACGTCAATTCGCTCAAGGTCCGTCTGCCGCAAGTACTCGATTGGCTGGGCGCACAGCGGCCCGAGGTCGTCTGCCTGCAGGAAACCAAACTCGTGGATCAGGACTTTCCCTCGGCGGAACTGCAGGCCGCGGGCTACCAGGCTGCCTTCGCCGGGCAGAAGACCTACAACGGCGTCGCCATCCTCTCCCGCGCTCCCGCGCAGGATGTCCAGGTCGGCATCCCCGGCTTCGCCGACGAGCAGAAGCGCCTGATCGCCGCGACCATTGACGGCACGCGCATCGTCTGCGCCTATTTCCCCAATGGCCAGAGCGTCGGCTCGGACAAGTACGCCTACAAGCTTAAATGGATCGAGGCGCTCACCGGCTGGCTGCGCGGCGAGCTGGCGCGCCATCCGCGCCTGGCCCTGCTCGGCGACTTCAACATCGCCCCCGAGGAGCGCGACGTGCACGACCCGAAGGCATGGGAAGGGCAGGTGCTGTTCTCCGAGCCTGAGCGCGCCGCCTTCCGCGAGCTGATTGGTCTGGGCTTCGCCGATGCCTTCCGGCTCTTCGAGCAGCCGGAAAAGACCTACACGTGGTGGGATTACCGCATGATGGCCTTCCGCCGCAACATGGGCCTGCGCATCGACCACATCCTGCTCTCCGCGGCTTTGGCGCAGGCGTGCCGCGCATGCGGCGTGGACAAGGAATCGCGCAGGGCGGAACGGCCGTCGGACCATGCCCCCGTGATCGCGGAACTGGCATGAGCAGCGCGCCGGTGTCCAAGGCGCGCTTCAATGACGGCGTTGCAACCAACCTCGACAGGAGTCCTCGGCCGGTGCCCGGCCTACCTGACTTTCGGCCTCAGCACCTGCGCGACGAAGAAATAGCCGCCAGCTCGACGCAGCGGTTGGCGATGCGCACGTAGTCGCCGACCGCAATCTCCTCGGCCCGCCGCGTCGGGGCAATGCCCAGGGCGGCGAGTTCCTCCTCGACGACCACGTCGCGCAGGGTGTTGCGCAACATCTTGCGCCGTTGCGAGAACGCCGCCGCCACCACGCGGGCCAGCATGCCCTCGTCGCGTGCTTGCAGTTCCACGGCAGGGCGCGGCGCCATGCGCACCACCGCCGACTCGACTTTCGGCGCCGGATTGAAGGCGCCCGGCGGCACCAGGAACAGCCGCTCCATGTCGAAGCGGTATTGCAGCATCACCGACAGCCTGCCGTACTCCCCGCCACCCGGCGCGGCGACCATGCGCTCCACCACTTCCCGCTGCAGCATGAAATGCATGTCGCGCACGTGAGCGGCGCATCCGGCCAGATGGAACAGCAGGGGCGTGGAGATGTTGTAAGGCAGGTTGCCGACCACGCGCAGCCCGTTGCCGAGCGCGGCAAAGTCGAACTTCAGTGCATCGCCTTCATGGATCGTCAGCTTTTCCGGCGGGAAGCGTTCGCGCAATCGCGCGATCAGGTCGCGGTCGATCTCGACGACATGCAGGTGGGCGAGCTGTTCGAGCAGGGGCGCGGTCAGCGCCGCCAGGCCCGGGCCGATCTCGACGATGATGTCGCCGGGCTGAGGAGCGATGGCAGCGACGATTTTGGCAACGATGCCGGGCGAGACGAGAAAGTTCTGTCCAAAACGGCGCCGCGCAACATGGGCCTTCATCGGCGCCGCGACAATTCGATCGCCAGTTCCACCGCCGCGAACAGGCTGCGCGGATCGGCCTTGCCGCTGCCGGCCAGGCCGAGCGCCGTGCCGTGGTCGACCGAGGTGCGCACGATGGGCAGGCCCAGCGTGACATTGATGCCGTCCTCGAAGGCCGCGTACTTGAGCACGGCCAGGCCCTGGTCGTGGTACATGGCCAGCTGCGCATCCGAGCCGGCCAGAACGCCGCGCGTAAACAGCGTATCCGCCGGCAGCGGGCCGGCCAGGTTCATGCCCTCGCGGCGCAGCTTGTCGAGCACCGGCGCGATGACTTCGATCTCCTCCCGGCCCATGTGCCCGCCTTCGCCGGCATGCGGGTTGAGGCCGGCGACGAGAATGCGCGGCCGGGCGATGCCGAATTTTCCCACCAGGTCGGCATGCAGGATGCGGATCGTCGTTTCGAGTTCCGCTCGTGTGATGGCGCGCGGCACGTCCTTCAACGGCAGATGCGTGGTCGCCAGCGCCACGCGCAGCCCGGCGCCGGCCAGCATCATCACGACCCTGGCGGTGCCGGTCTTTTCCGCAAGATATTCGGTATGCCCGGTGAAGGCGATGCCCGCCTCGTTGATGACGCCCTTGTGCACCGGCGCCGTCGCCATGGCGGCAAACTCGCCGCGCACGCAACCTTCGAGCGCGCGGTCGAGGAGCTGCAGGACGTAACCGGCATTGGCCGGATCCGGCCGGCCGGGAACGGACGGGGCGCGCAAGGGGATATGCAGGACTTCCAGCGTGCCCGCGGCAGCCGGGGCGCGGGCGGGATCATAATCGGCGAAGGCGGCGTTCGCGCCGGCGCGTGCCTCGAGCAGCGTGCGATCGCCGAGCAGGACGATGCGCGCCGGAAAATCGCGGCCGGCCAGCATGGAGCAAAGCTCGGGGCCGACGCCGGCGGGCTCGCCGCTGGTAACGGCTATGAGCGGGCGGCCCAGGGCTGCGCCCTCCTCGCCTCTCACCG
>PNJM01000272.1 GCA_013821865.1 Rhodocyclaceae bacterium | reverse complement strand
CTCAGCGGCAAGCACGTGCCGTCCTGGCGCTTCAACTTCGGCGAGAAGTTCACGTTCTGGTTCGGCATCGTCTTCCTCGGCCTGACCGTCAGCATCAGCGGCCTGATCATGGATTTCCCGAATTTCGGGCAGGTGCGCGACACCATGCAGACGGTCAACATCATCCATAGCATCGGCGCCCTGCTGTTCGTCTGCCTCATGCTGGGCCATATCTACATCGGCACCATCGGCATGGAAGGCGCCTATGAATCGATGCGCTACGGCCATGTTGATGAAGCATGGGCCAGAGAGCATCACGAGCTCTGGTACAACGAAGCCAAGCAG
Organism: Rhodocyclaceae bacterium; assembly: GCA_013821865.1. Lineage (GTDB taxonomy): Bacteria > Pseudomonadota > Gammaproteobacteria > Burkholderiales > Rhodocyclaceae > Desulfobacillus. The sequence continues at coordinate 2,706 of PNJM01000272.1, read as the reverse complement.
CGGGCGGCGGAACCGGCCAATGCCGCGCCGGACAAGACCGTTGCTGCCCAATCTTGAGAACGGGAGGGAACATGAAATCGAAACTGATCCTGGCGTTGCTTGCCGCACTGGCCTTCGGCATGGCGCAGGCCAAGCTGCCGGCACCCACCGAGGAGCAGAAAGCCAAGGCAGAAGAAGCCAAGGCCAAAGCCGCCGAGGCGGCGAAGAAGGAAGGCGAACTTCTCGGCAAGGCGCAGGACCGCGTTGCCGAGCGCTATATCAAGGAGCAGAAAGCAAAGGGTGTCACCGTCAAGCCGACGCCTCTTGCGGCGGCGGCACCGGCGCCTGCGGCTGCAGCGGCCCCGGCCGCCAAGCCGGCGGCGCCTTCCGCTCCGGCGAAGAAATAGCGGAACGCCGGCGGGCGTCAGTTCGCCTGCCAGCCATAATTACATAACAACCCCAAGGAGAGACAGATGAGACTGGCCATTCTTGCGACCGCTTCAGCGGCCGTGCTTCTCTCGGCCTGCGCCGGCACCACCGGCGGCGGCCCCTCCGCGGAAGCCAAGCTTGCTCCCACGCGTGGCTCCAATACTACCGGCACCGTCACCTTCATGCAGGTGGGCGACGGCGTGCGGGTGTCGGCCAGCGCGAGCGGCCTCACGCCCGGTGCGCACGGCTTCCACATCCACGAGAAGGGCGACTGCAGTGCCCCCGACGGCATGAGCGCCGGCGGCCACTTCAATCCCGGCGGCCATCCGCACGGCCACCCGCACATGGGCCCGCACCACGCCGGCGACATGCCGATGCTGGAAACCGATTCCTACGGCAATGCGCGCCTGTCGGCGGATCTCCCCGGCGTGACGCTCGAAGGCGCCACCGGCATCGTCGGCAAAGGCGTCATCGTCCATGCCGCGCCGGACGACTTCAAGACGCAGCCGACCGGAAACTCCGGCGCGCGCATGGCCTGCGGCGTGATCGTGAAGCATTAGCCGATCGGGCGACGCAGGATGGAAGGGGCGCGTATTCCGCGCCCTTTTTACGTGTGCGTCCAGGGTTCGGGAATCCTGTCGCGCACCAGCATGTGCGGGCCGACCTCGGCAAGGGAGTTGCAGCCCAGCTGGCCGAGAACGCGGTCGATTTCGGTGGTGAGGAGGGTCAGCGCGTGGCGCGCTCCGGCTTCGCCCCCGGCGGCCAGGCCGTAGAGCACCGGGCGGCCGATCATCACCGCGTCGGCGCCGAGCGCCATGGCCTTCACCACGTCGGTGCCGCGGCGGAAGCCGCTGTCTACGATCACCGCCAGCCGGTCGCCGACGGCGCGCGCGATGCCGGGCAGCACTTCGAGCGGGGAGACGCAGCCGTCGAGCTGGCGGCCGCCGTGGTTGGTGAGCACGATGCCGTCGCAGCCGAGATCGGCCGCGCGCTGTGCATCGGCCACGCCGAGGATGCCCTTGACGACCAGCTTGCGCGGCCATGCCTGCCGCAGCCAGGCAACATCGTCCCAGGAGATCGTCGGCGTGAACATGCGCGGGATGATGCCGACCCCGCCGCTGGCGCTGCGGGCCTCGGGCGGCAGGAAGTCGACGACGTTCTCGAAACGGGGCGCCCCGTGCGGCACCATGACATCCAGCAGCCAGCGCGGATGCAGGAGGACATCCAGCAGGTTGCGCGCGGTGAGCCTGGCCGGGGCGCGGTAGTTGCGCTTGTCCCATTCGCGGTGGCCGAACACGTTGGCGTCGGTGGTGAACATCAGCGTCTCGTAGCCGGCCCGCTCGGCGCGCCCGATGACGTCGAGGCAGATCTCGCGGTTCTGGATGACGTAGAGCTGCATCCACAGGCGGCCGCCGGCTTCCGTCGCCACGTCCTCGATGCGCGCGTTGGAGACGGTGCTCAGGGTGAAGGCGATGCCGGCGTCGGCCGCGGCGCGCGCCAGCGCCACGTCGCCGCGATGGTGCAGCATGCCGTTGATGCCGGTCGGTGCGATGATCAGCGGCGAAGCCGCCTCGCGGCCGAACAGGCTCACGCGCTGATGGCGCGCGCTGGTATCGACGAGCGTGTTGGGGATGAAGCGGATCGACTCGAACACCGCGCGGTTCCAGCGCAAGGTCACTTCGTCCTCGGCGCCCCCTTCGACATACTCGAAGGCGAAGTTGGGCACGCGGCGCCGGCCGATCCGGCGCAATTCCTCGATGTTCAGGGCGCGGCGAAAATCCCGGCTGAACCGGCGCTGGCGTTGCATGACTGTTTCCTCAGGCCTTGAGCTTGACGTTCAAGTGCGGCGCGATGATCTGCAGCAGTTGCGCGAAAACCTTGGGGTTGCCGCCGACGATGTTGCCGGTTTCCATGAAGGCCGTCTCGCCCGAGAGGTCGCCGACGAGGCCGCCGGCCTCGGTGATGAGGAGGGCGCCGCCGGCCATGTCCCAGGGCGAGAGGCCGATTTCCCAGAAGCCGTCGAGGCGGCCGGCCGCAACGTAGGCGAGGTCGAGCGCGGCCGCGCCGGGGCGGCGGATGCCGGCGGTCTTCTGCATGAAATCGCGGAACATGGCGAGGTAGGCGTCGGCATGGTCGAAGACGCGGAAGGGGAAGCCGGTGCCGATCAGCGTCTCGTTCAATTTGACGCGGTTGGAAACGCGGATGCGCCGGTCGTTGAGGAAGGCGCCGGCGCCCTTGCTGGCGGTGAACAGTTCGTTGCGCGTCGGGTCGTAGATCACGGCGTGGGTGAGGACGCCT